>CAZHJO010000064.1:0-10164 GCA_964532755.1 uncultured Maribacter sp.
ATCGCTAATATTGACCTTTCAAAATAATCGTATGGTCACCCTAAAAGAAGCTATCACAAAAGCTGAAATAAAGAAGTTTGTCAAGTTCCCATTTTCCCTTTACAAAGACTCTCCCTTTTGGGTTCCCCCTATTATCAATGACGAATTGGAAACGTTTGACAAAACCAAGAATCCTGCCTTCAAAAATGCCGAAGAACGTTTTTTCCTTGCCTATAAGAATAATGAAATTGCTGGTAGAATAGTAGCTATAATCAATAAGATTGAAATTAATCAACAAAAGGTAAAAAAGATGCGCTTTGGTTGGTTTGATTTTATTAATGATACCGAAGTGTCGGAATCGTTGTTACAAAAAGTGGGTGAAATTGGCCTTGAGAATAATTTGGAGTTCATGGAAGGCCCTGTTGGTTTTTCAAATTTGGATAAAGTTGGGGTGCTTGTAGAGGGATTCAATGAAATGGGAACTATGATTACTTGGTATAACCATTCATACTATCATAGTCATTATGAACGCTTGGGTTTTGCAAAGGAAAAAGAATATGTGGAAAACAGATTTCCTTTTTCAAATGCCGATCCAATATTTTTTATTAAAGCAAACGAATTGATCAAAAAAAGATACGGCATAAAAGCAGTTAACTTTACAAAGACCAAAGATATCTTGCCAATGACCGATAAGATGTTCGATCTTTTCAATGAGACTTATTCCAGCTTATCATCCTTTGTTCCGATAACCGATGTACAAAAATCCTATTTCAAAAAGAAATATATCAGTTTTATAAATCCGGAGTACATTAAATTCATATTGGATAAAAACGATGAGCTTATTGCTTTTGGTATTGTAATGCCATCCTTCTCAAGAGCACTACAATTGACTAAGGGTAAATTGTTTCCTTTTGGCATCTTTCATTTATTAAGGGCCAAGAAGCGAAGTAAGGATGTTATTTTTTACTTGATAGGTGTACATCCTGAATATCAAAATAAAGGTGTAACAGCTGTTATTTTCAATGAATATTACAAGACTTTTTCGGACAAAAGGATTGAAAATTGCATTCGAACGCCGGAATTGGAAGATAACATTGCAATAAAACAAATCTGGAAGCATTTTAATCCAGAAATCTATAAACGACGAAGAACGTATAGGAAAGATCTACAATAGTTGCCAAAAAAAAGAATTCCAAATTGCTCTTCTAACATTGAAATTTGGAATTCAGTCTTTAGAATGTGAACTACTATTCTCCCATTGCAGCAGCTACTGCTGCAGACAATCGCTTATATGTGCCATTTTCCAAACGTTCCCTAATCGAGGAGAATGCCTCAAGGGTTTCCGCTATATCGTCCATCGTATGAGTGGCAGTAGGAATCAAACGTAATAAAATCATCCCCTTTGGAATTACAGGATAAACAACTATAGAACAGAATATGCCATAATTTTCACGAAGATCTTTTACCAATGCCATTGCCTCAGGAATGCTTCCGCTTAGATAAACTGGTGTTACACAACTTGTTGTAGTCCCTATATCAAATCCCCTTTCCTTGAGTCCGTTCTGCAATGCATTTACGTTTTCCCAAAGTTTTGCTTTTAATCCAGGCATCGTGCGTAACATATCTAAACGTTTTAAAGCCCCTTTAACATATATCATAGGAAGGGACTTTGCAAACATTTGTGAACGCAAATTGTATTTTAAATAATCTATTATTTCTTTGTCTGCTGCCAAGAAAGCCCCTATCCCGGCCATTGATTTTGCGAAGGTGGCAAAATACACATCGATATCGTCCTGTACACCTTGCTCTTCCCCTGCTCCTGCTCCGGTCTTGCCTAAAGTCCCAAAACCATGGGCATCATCAACAAATAATCTGAACTTGTATTTTTTCTTTAGGGCAACGATTTCCTTCAATTTACCTTGTTCACCCCGCATTCCGAAAACACCTTCTGAAATCACCAAAATTCCTCCTCCGTTTTGCTCGGCCATTTTTTTGGCACGCTCCAAGTTCTTCTCGAGACTCTCAATATCATTATGCTTAAAAGTAAAGCGCTTACCCATATGTAAACGAACACCATCAATAATACAGGCATGCGAATCAACATCGTAAACAATGATATCATCCTTGGATACCAAAGCATCTATGGCGGAAACCATTCCTTGGTAACCAAAATTCAATAAGTAAGCGGATTCTTTCTTGACAAAAGCAGCCAATTCTTGCTCCAATTGCTCATGAAAATCAGTATGGCCACTCATCATTCTGGCTCCCATTGGGTAGGCAGAACCATGTTCAATGGCCGCTTCCCCATCTATTTTTTTAACTTCAGGTAAGTTTGCAAGTCCTAAATAATCATTGATACTCCAAGTAATGACCTCCTTGCCCTGGAACTTCATTCTATTGGAAATTGGACCCTCTAATTTTGGAAAAACAAAATATCCTTCTGCCTGAGAAGCCCATTTGCCCAATGGACCTTTGTTCTCAATTATTCTTTCAAATAAGTCTTTCATTATACCTAGTTGGTTTATCTGCAAAAATATAGATTTTTCATTAGCATTCATAACTTATTTGGAGCCAAACAAAAAAGCAACGTTGTTACCATCGCTGCTTTTACTATTCTTGAAATAAGCTGAATCCTATTTAATATATTGTACTTTTTGGGTTTCTTTCTCTACCTCTGTTCCGAGGAAACCTTGATCTTCCATCCATTGATCACTATATATCTTGCTCATATAGCGAGATCCGTGATCAGGGAATACAACAACAATATTGCTATTTTTTTCGAATTTACCCAAAGCATCCAATTGTTTTACTGCCTGCATTACTGCTCCACTAGTATAACCTGCAAAAATACCTTCGGTTTTGGCCAATGCACGAGCGGCATGGGCACTTTCCTCATCAGTTACCTTTATGAATTCGTCGATAGACTCAAAATCAGTTGCAGATGGTATCAAATTCTTTCCTAATCCCTCAATACGATAAGGATAAATTTCATCTGTATCCAATTCACCGGTTTCATGGTACTTTTTCAATACTGAACCAAAAGCATCAACACCAATTATACGAACATCGGTCCCTGCTCTATGGGATTCCTCCTTTAAATACTTGGCAATACCCGAAATAGTTCCTCCAGTGCCGCTACAAGCTACAAGATGGGTGATATTCCCATTGGTTTGCTCCCAAATCTCAGGACCTGTAGATGCATAGTGTGCATCAATATTCAATTCATTAAAATATTGATTTATATATACAGAACCCTTGGTTTCATCGTGCAATCGTTTTGCAACCTCATAATATGACCTTGGATCTTCAGCACTAACGTGTGCAGGGCAAACATGTACGGTAGCGCCCATTGATCTCAGCATATCGATCTTATCCTTCGAGGACTTTGAACTTACTGCCAATATACAATCATATCCTTTGATTATACTAACCATAGCCAAGCTAAAGCCAGTATTACCGGAAGTAGTTTCGATAATTGTACTACCTGCAGTCAGTATCCCTTTCTTTTCGGCCCGTTCTATGATATAGTTCGCAATCCTATCTTTGGCGGAGTGCCCAGGATTAAAACCTTCAACCTTGGCATAATAATTACCTGTTAAGTTGGCAGTGGATTTATTCAGTTTGATCAGTGGAGTGTTTCCTATTAATTCTAGGATACTATTGTAGGCATTTATCTTATGTTCCATAAAGGCGGTCTAAGTTTTGAAATCCAACAATTGAGAAATTGTTAAAATTCCCCGACAAAATTACTCTTTTTTTTTTATTATCTGATTTTTTCCTCTAAATCTAATAAAAATGCATATTCCTTTGCAACTTCCTTCAGGGCTTCAAAACGACCAGAAGCTCCACCGTGACCAGCATCCATATTAATATCAAATAATAATAAGTTATTATCTGTTTTAACCTCCCGGATTTTTGCCACCCATTTTGCCGGTTCAAAATACTGTACCTGGGAATCATGCAATCCCGTTGTAACGAATAAATTGGGATAATCCATGGCTATAACGTTATCATATGGGGAATATGATTTCATATAGTCATAATATTTCTTGTCATTTGGGTTGCCCCATTCATCAAATTCACTAGTGGTTAAGGGAATTGATTCATCTAACATAGTGGTGACAACATCTACGAAAGGTACAGCCGCAATTACTCCATTGTATGCTTCTGGCGCCATGTTAATAACGGCACCCATTAATAAACCACCTGCCGATCCTCCCATAGCATATAAATGGTCCTTACTGGTAAAATTGTTTTCAATCAGATGTTTAGAGCAATCAATGAAATCTGTAAACGTGTTTTTCTTTTTCAGCAATTTACCATCTTCGTACCAATGTCTTCCCAAATATTGCCCACCTCTAATATGTGCCAGTGCATAGACAAAACCACGATCCAACAAGCTTAATCGTACAGTTGAAAAATAAGGATCAATGGTTGAGCCATAGGAGCCATAGGCATATTGTAAAATTGGGGTATTTGCATTTATCTTGGTGTCTTTGTGATATACAATGGACATCGGTACCTTGACTCCATCTCTTGCCGTCGCCCAGATTCGTTCTGACTTGTAGTTCTCTTTATTGAACATACCGCCTAATACTTCCTGTTCTTTTTTGACCACTTGATCCTTGGTATTCATATTAAAATCAATAACCGAACTAGGTGTGGTCATTGAATTAAATGCATAGCGCAAGGTGTCTGTATCAAACTCAGGATTTCTACTCACATACGCCGTGTATGTTTCGCTTTTAAACGGTAAGTAATAACTATCCTTTTCATCCCACCGGGAAATTTTTAATTTATTCAACCCGTTTTCACGTTCAGAAAGCACATAGTATTCCTTGAAAATATTTATCTCCTCCAGTAATACATCATCTCGATGTGGAATAAATTCTTTCCAATTTTCTGAGGAAGTATTGGCTTCTGCTACTTTCATCAATTTGAAATTCTTTGCTTTGTCCTTATTGGTCAAAACATAAAAGGAATCACCATAGTGGGAAATGGAATACTCCAATCCTCTTTTACGAGGTGAGAAAACCTTGAATTCGGCATCAGGTGTGTTGGCGTTTAGCGTCTGGAATTCTGAGGTCAGTGTACTGTAACATCCAATAATTATGTACTTTTTTGATTTGGACTTATATACATAAGTACCAAATGTATCATCCGTTTCATGGAAAACCATTTTATCATCCCCCGCATCAGTTCCGAAAGTATGTTTGAAGATTTTATCGGATCTTAAGGTTACGGGGTCTTTCTTACTATAGAACAGGGTTTTGTTATCATTTGCCCAAACCGATCCACCGGTAGTTTCGTCTATTTTATCAGTATAGATCTCACCCGTTGCCAGGTTTTTTATTCGTATGGTATATAATCTTCTAGAAATAGTATCGACCCCAAAGGAAGCTAGTTTATTATCAGGACTGATCGCAATTCCTCCTAAATTAAAAAATTCATGTCCTTCGGCCATTTCATTACAATTGAACATGATTTCCTCCGGTGCCTCCAATGACCCCTTATGACGACTATAGATGGGATACTCTTTGCCAGTCTCATATCTTGTCACATACCAATATCCATTTTGCTCGTATGGTACCGATGAATCATCTTCCTTGATTCTCGATTTCATTTCCTCAAATAAAACGTCCTGAAAGTCCTTGGTATGGGCTGTTAATTTATTATAGTATTCGTTTTCTTTTTCTAAATGATCAATTACTTCAGCATCTTCACGGTCATTCATCCAATAGTAATCGTCTATTCTCGTATCATTATGAATGGTTAATTCCTTCGGGACTTTTTTAGCAATGGGGGCATCGGATTTCGTCATGTTATTTTTTTCATTTTGGCAAGAAACCGCAAATGTAATGCTTACCACAAAAACTAAGGTTCTTTTTCCTATATGTATCATACAAATTTGATTATCGACACAATTTAGTAATTTTGAACTTATCAACTTAAAATGTAATTATGTTCGGAGATATGATGGGAATGATGGGTAAACTCAAAGAAACCCAAGAAAAAGTAAAGGCTACCAAGAAAAGATTGGATACGGTTTACTTACAGGAAAATTCATCTGATAATCTGCTATCAGTATCGATTACTGCCAATAGGGCCATTAAGGAAATTAAAATAGATGATAGTTTATTGGCGGATAAAGAACAACTCGAAGACTATTTGATATTAACCTTGAATAAGGCAATTGAAAAGGCAACCAGTGTAAATGAAACCGAACTGGCCGCTGTTGCAAAAGAAGGAATGCCCAATATTCCTGGAATGGATTCGTTATTTAAATAGGAAGCTGGCAAGTTTTTTGATATTCATAAGAAAACAACAATATGAAAAAAGCGTTTATACTATTCCTTATGCCCCTGTTTTTAAGTGCGCAGGCCGATTTTGGTGTCGTTGAGGATTCTAAGTGGTTAACTGACTACGACAAGGCTTTGAAGGCGGCAACAAAGGAAAACAAAAATGTATTGGTCTATTTTACCGGTAGTGACTGGTGTCCACCTTGTAAAATGCTTAAAACAGACCTCTTCGATTCAGTGGAGTTCAAAGCAATCTCGGAAGATTACGTATTGTTATATGTAGATGTTCCCAGAAATAGAGACCTGCTTGCACCGGAACAATTTGCCCATAATAAAGAGGTCATGATGAAATATAATAAAAAAGGCGTATTCCCATTACTTAAAATAGTAAACGGCAAGGGCAACGCTCTGGACGAGTATTCAGGCTATAGCATGAATGGCGAAATTCAATATCATTTGGAATTATTGAATAAATACAAATAGTATTAAATACGACAAGTATAAAAAAAAGGGCTTCCCATTACAGGAAGCCCTTCTTCATTATGGTAAGGTTTATCTTAGTTATTGATCAACCTAAATTCAGTTCTTCTGTTAACTGCATGCTCTATCTCAGTACAAGAGACACCTTCCTTACATCTATTTTTCACTTTATTCTCTCCGTAACCATTGGCCACTAATAGACTAGAGTTGACGCCTTTTGTAATTAAGTAATCCGCTACGGCCTTAGCTCTTCTTTCAGAAAGGTCTTGGTTAGAACTTCCATTACCTCTTACATCTGTATGAGAGGCAATCTCTAACTTAACACCAGGATTTTGCTGTAAAACAGGCATTAAGCGATTATCAATGATGCTTTTTGCAGCTGAAGTCAATGTTGCGCTTCCTAAGTTCCAGTTGATAGGCAAGGCTTGGTACTCTACCAATGAGCACTCAACTTCTTTCCAAGTGGTTAGACCTCCTTTTTCTTTCAATACCTCTTTTGTGATAGTTTTTGTTACAGCAGGTACAGTTTCTTCAACAGTATAAGCGTCTTTATCCAAAACAGTTTTTGTAATCTCATCATACTGCGCAGGAATAACTTCTTCAACGACGCGAGCAGGCTCTAATAGCACTCTCTTGGTATAGGTTGCGTTTGTAGATCCAATTGGAGTTTTAGCCACAGAAGCATCGGCTCCTAAAACCTGGGTTTCGATAGTTGTAAATTCAGCAGGATACCCTTTATAACACCAGTATCTACAATCATCAGGATTGCCAGAAGCACAATCAGGTGCTGCAGCTCCCAATTCCCACTGTGCATAAGCTGGCTTTATTTCAACGGTTTCAGAACTTGGTCTAAAGGAAGCTGGAGAAATCCTTAAGGTATTACCCCCTTCTTTTGAAACATAGGTTATGGTTTCAGTACCCCATTTTTCGGGTATAACAGTCAATTTTTTGCCAGCGGCTTTCACTTCAACTCTTTCAGTAATGGTTTTAAATGTCGCTGGAACAGTTTTCAATACCTTGTAAGCAGGATTAATCGTCAATGTAATTGTCTCATTTACATAGACATCTGGAGTAGTACAACGTACGTAGCATTTTCCAGGTTCTGGGTTTTCTGGCAAATCTTGTGCCATTGAAATTGATGCAGTCATCACTGCAAATAGTAATAGGACTTTTTTCATAATCGAAAGTGTTTGTTTATGTTAATAATTAAGTACGGCGAAAGTAATTTTAATGAAACGCTAACAATTCTTTTATGAAACGAATTTAATTTTCATCGTTCAAATACACATATCAACGATGAAATGCATATTTTGTAAGATTAATCCTTAAATAAGCTTATTGAAATGATTTCCCGGAAATTAATTATTCAATACCTTTAGGAACAACATAATTGGCTATGATAGAAATTAAAAAAAGAGGTGCGGGCAAATTCAGTTTCAACCTTAAAACACAAAGTGGGCACACCTTGTTAAAAAGTGTGGAATTTACAGATGAGGATGAAGCCCAAAATACGGTAAAGTCCCTCTATCCATTAATTCGTAATAGCATACGATTTGAACGGAAGACCAATCACGATGGGTTATTTTTGTTCAGACTTAAAAATGTAAATGGCCAAGTGATTGGTCATAGCCAATTATATAATTCGGAGGTTGGTATGGAAAACGGAATCAAGAACCTCAGCAATAGGATTACTTCCTTGGCAAATCATGGTGAGCTATAGTTTTTTTAGGGTAGCTAAGAAAGATTCATGCATGCTATCCGTATAATCCTTATGTGTTACTACTCTTAATTTTCCTTGCCCCATTCCTATGATTGAAATTTCTTTTTTAGCTAAACGATCCACAAAATCAGTTTCATTCATTCGTTTTCCATCAATTTCAAATATGATTATATTGGTTTCAATGGGTTCGACTTTCTTAATGTAGTCCAGTCCTTTCAAGACCGTACCTATTTCCTTGGCTTTTTGATGATCATTTGCCAGTCTTTCGATATTGTGGTCCAGTGCGTAAACAGCAGCAGCGGCCAAATACCCTGCCTGTCGCATTCCACCACCTAGAATTTTACGTACTCTTAAAGCTTTGTCCATTATTTGCTTGCTACCCATCAAAACAGACCCTACAGGGCACCCAAGGCCTTTACTAAAGCAAACACTAATGGTGTCAAAAAGTTCACCGTACTGTTGCGGTTTTTCATTTGTGGCGACAAGTGCGTTCCAGATCCTGGCGCCGTCAAGATGATAGCCCAGACCATGGGCGACACAAACTTCCTTTATTTTTTTTAATTCCTCAAAATCCCAACAAGCACCACCACCCTTATTGGTAGTATTCTCAATACATACCAAGGAAGTCAATGGACTGTGGTAAAAGTCAGGTGGATTTATTGCTGCCTCAACCTGTTCAACAGTCATCATACCCCGATGACCATCGACTAGTTTACACGATACGCCACTATTAAAACTAACTCCCCCACCTTCATAGTTATACACATGTGCGTACTTATCGCAAATTAGCTGCTCTCCCGGTTGCGTATGCAATTTAATTGCAGTTTGATTGGCCATTGTACCACTTGGGAAAAACAATGCTTCCTCTTTACCAAATAATCGCGCTATTTTTTTCTCCAGTAGATTCACTGATGGATCGGTCTTAAAAACATCATCGCCAACCTCAGCACCCATCATAGCCTCCAACATTCCTTGGCTTGGCTTGGTAACCGTATCACTTATTAGATTAATTTTCACAATTGAACTGGTGTTTTTTTTAGAAGTTTGGATTTTAAATTAAAAAGCAAATAATGCGTACTCTGAATCAATTCATACAGTCCATACCAATAGGTGAACCATCTGGGATTTTTGGGACAGGAATAATATTGAATTTCTCTGGGGCTTTCAAAAATTTATCTATTCTACGGGCCATCTCAGTAGCTATCGGGTCACCCTTGACCATTAATCGAGCTTTAAGTTCCTTTAGTTTTAAATTCGCATAGGCATTGACTTGTGGATGTACCTTAGTGTGGGCTGCAAGGTTCATGATATGGTAAAGTACCCTAAAATTGATATTTTCTTGAACTTCCGAAACATAACTGTCTTTATGCTTCATGTTGATCGTTTTCTCTATTACTGCATCTAATACATCTGTAAGATTCAGATTACTGGGAGCCAGCGCCTTTTGTTGAATTAACCTAGACGCCCGCTCCGGATGTAATAGGAGTCCCAATGTCATATCAGCTGACGTCTCTGCTGCTGATAGTGCATCAAATGCAACACCGGACTTTCCTTTAAGGGATTCCCTCGTTTTACTATAGCCAAAGGCCCTGGGTGGAAAAAGGGACAGTTTTTCCTTTGGAACTGCTATTTGACTGGCATCCAATGTTTGCAATATACTTTTTAAGGCCTGTTGTTGTATTTTTC
>CAZHJO010000065.1:0-10097 GCA_964532755.1 uncultured Maribacter sp.
GTGGAGGTTTGCCCTAAACCTACTACTCGTAACGTAGTGACATTTTTTGTGTTAGCTGTGTCAGCTTCGTTATAAAAGCGGATCACTAACAAAGGGGTACTGCCATCAACGCAGATGTCATCTTTCTCGCATGCCGAGAAAAAAATGATACCTAGTACAATGATAATTACGAATGTTAATTTATTCATGTAGCTATAACTTTTCCAAAAGTACAACATTTTCTACGTGATGTGTTTGCGGAAACATATCAACAGCTTGCACTTTGGCCACCTTATATAATTGCTTGATCAATTCCAAATCGCGAGCTTGGGTTGCGCTATTGCAACTGACATAAACCACTTTTTTAGGAGCTATGTTCAATATTTGGTGAACAACATCCTTGTGCATGCCTTCACGTGGTGGGTCGGTTATGATTATGTCGGGAGTACCATGTGTTTCTATAAAGCCTTCATTGAATACCTTTTTCATATCGCCAACAAAAAATTCAGCATTTTCAATCTTGTTATTTGTAGCATTCGCTTTGGCATCCTCGATGGCTTCGGGCACGGATTCTATCCCAATTACCTTTTTTGCAATTTTTGAAATAAATTGTGCGATGGTTCCCGTACCGGTATAGAGGTCGTATACCAGTTCCTTTCCGGTAAGTCCCGCAAAATCCCTAGCTACTTTATAAAGTTCATACGCTTGCCCGGAATTTGTTTGGTAAAACGATTTGGCATTGATTTTAAATCGCAGCCCCTCCATTTCTTCAATGATATGGTCTTGACCAGCGAAACAAATTATCTCCTGGTCAAAAAGGGTATCGTTTTGCTTTCTATTTATAGCATATTGTAATGAAGTAATGACAGGAAAAGTATCATGAAGATGATTAAGAAGAAGTTCTCTTTTTTCTTTGTTATCCTCAAGAAATTGAATCAAAACCATGATTTCCCCTGTTGATGCTGTTCGTATCATTAAGGTACGGAGCATTCCATATTGGTTTCTTGGATTAAAAAAAGTGATATTGTTCTTAATGGCAAAGTCCCTGACCTCCAAACGAATCGCATTTGATGGGTCCGCTTGAAGGTGGCATTTTTTTATGTCCAATACCTTGTCCCACATTCCGGGAATGTGAAAACCTAAGGCATTCTTCTCCTTTATTTCGATTTCCGATTGTATTTCTTCCTGTGTTAACCATCGACTATCGGAAAACGAGAATTCCATTTTATTTCTATAGAAATACTGCTCCTTGGAACCAATAATTGGGTTTAACTCAGGTAAATCCAGTTGTCCTATTCGACGCAGGTTGTTTTCAACTTCTTTCTGTTTGTAGAACAATTGATGCTCGTAACCCATATGTTGCCATTTACAACCACCACAAACCCCAAAATGTTCACATCGCGGCATGGTGCGCTTACCAGAATACGAATGAAAATTTATGGCATTTCCTTCATAGTAGGCCTTACGTTTTTTGGTTGTCTGGACATCGACCACATCACCAGGAACGGTATTCGAGATGAATATTACCCTACCATCCGGGGCTTTACCAATAGTTTTTCCTTTCGACCCAGCATCGATGACTTCAACCTTTTCAAAGACAAGTCGTCTATTCTTTTTACGCATGGCGCAAAAATACTAATAGGATTGCATTTATTACTGGTATCTTTAGAATGAATAGTATAAAACTTCCTAAATAATTGAACCTTTTTAAAACTTAACCGTCTTTGAAATAGAACAAGCAATTAATGACCTCTAATAAAATTTTTGATGCATTATTGGTGCTGCAATATCAATCTGGGGATAGGAAGGCCTTGGGGATATTAGTCAAAAGGCATCATATTAGATTTTGTAGGCACGCCAATTGGTACTTGAATGATTTGGATTCATCCAAAGATATAGTACAGGATTGTTGGGGCATTATTATCAATAAGCTTAGTAATTTAAGGGATCCCAATAGTTTTTCTAGCTGGGCCATGCGCATTGTGACCAGAAAATCAATTGATTTTTTAAAGCAGAACAAAACCAAACGAGAAAAATTAAAGGAATACCAGTATACCAATTCGACGGGCTTAAAAAATGAAGTAAAAAATACTGAAATCATAAAATTACAGAAAGCAATCAAGAACTTACCAAATAATCAACAAATGGTATTACGATTATTTTACATACAGGAACATTCTATACTGGAAATTAGTAACATTCTTGGGATTTCGGTGGGGACGGTTAAATCAAGATTGTATCATGCCAGGGAAAAATTAAAAACAATTTTAAAAACGTAGATCATGAATAAAGAAAGAGAAAAAATCGATGAGCTTATCAAAGAAACCCTAAACGAGGAAGAAGCTAAGTTCTATGACGAATTGGAAGAGCAAAATCTAATTGGAAAATTAGGTGAAGTCTATAAGGGTAAAATGGGATGGCTTGCCATGATTATAAATGTGGTGCTTTTGGTGATTTTCGGGTTATTTATTTATTGTATTGTACAGTTTTTTGCTGGCAATGAGACAAACGAGCTTATTAAATGGGCATCGGCAGGGTTTTTATGTATGACAGCCGTGGGTATGTTGAAACTTTTTATTTGGATGCAGATGGATAAAAATGACATTCTTCGTGAAATGAAAAGATTGGAACTCCAGGTAGCAACCCTCTCAAGTAAGCTTGATAACTAAGTAAACCGTACAATGAACGGATTGTTTCAAGAAAGCCAGAACATTTTGTATTTTTGCGCCACTACACGGGATGATTTCTCTCCTACGCTGAATTTTCGAAGCTTCGAAAGGAAAAAGGTATAGAAGGAATTACTGAAGTTTCATTAAAAGTAATTTATATCATGTCAGTTTTAGAAAAAATGAGCTCTAAAGAAGCTATTGCTTTGGAAGAAAAGTACGGTGCGCAAAATTACCATCCATTACCAGTGGTTTTGAGTAAAGGGGAAGGGGTTCATGTATGGGATGTTGAAGGAAAGAAATACTATGATTTTCTTTCAGCCTATTCTGCTGTAAACCAAGGTCATTGCCATCCCAAGATCATAAACGCATTAAAGTCACAAGCTGAGAATTTAACCTTGACCTCGCGTGCATTTTATAATGATATGCTCGGCAAGTATGAAAAATATATTACGGAGTATTTTGGATTTGATAAGGTATTACCCATGAATACCGGTGCTGAAGCTGTGGAAACGGCTATTAAATTAGGCCGAAAGTGGGGTTATGAGAAAAAAGGTATCCATACCAATCAGGCGAAAATAGTGGTTTGCCAGAACAATTTCCATGGGAGGACGATTACCATCATATCTGCATCGAACGATCCTGTGGCTACTGAGAATTTCGGACCGTTCACACCGGGAATGACCTCAATTCGTTATAACGACATTAATGCATTACAAGAGGTTCTGGAAGATAAAAATGTTGCTGCATTTTTGGTAGAACCTATTCAGGGTGAAGCAGGGGTATATGTTCCCGATGAAAATTATATCAGTGAAGCATATGAACTATGTAGATCCAATAACGTACTGTTCATCGCAGATGAGGTACAGACAGGAGTAGCGCGAACTGGAAAGTTATTGGCAATAGACTATGCAAATATCAAACCCGATATACTCATTTTAGGTAAAGCGCTTTCCGGGGGTGTATTTCCCGTATCTGCAGTTTTGGCCAATGATGGGATTATGGAAGTTATTCGACCCGGCAACCATGGTTCTACTTTTGGCGGTAATCCGCTGGCATGTGCCGTGGCCATAGCAGCTTTAGAAGTTGTTAAAGAAGAAAATCTTGCCGAGAATGCCTTTAAATTGGGTAAACTTTTTAGAAGCGAAATGGAAAAGCTAATTGATCGGACCGATTTGGTAAGATTGGTTCGGGGCAAAGGTCTATTGAACGCTATTGTAATCAATGATGCAGAAGACAGTTCCACTGCCTGGGATATTTGTATGACTTTGAAAGAAAATGGTCTTTTGGCCAAACCCACCCATGGCAATATTATTAGGTTTGCTCCACCACTGGTGATGACCAAAGATGAACTTTTGGATTGTGTTTCAATAATCTCAAAAACAATAACACAGTTTGAGAAATAAAAAAAATCCCCTGGAATTCTTCAGGGGACTTTTTAACTAGGCTAGTATTATTGAAAAGCGCCTTCCGATGCCGCTCCCGCAATGATTGCCGCAATGGCGCCGAAGTAAATAATGGCGAACACCAACAATATTACCGCCAAGGCCAAACCAATATAAGATAATACCCTACCGGTCTTCACATTTTCATATCCGGAATATCGCTCAGGATCGGCATTATACATACGTTCGGCATTTTTGGCATTTGAAAGTCCAATAATACTAAAGATGGCTCCAAATGGTCCACAACAAACCAAGGTGAGGATTATTGATAAAATGCCAAAAGTCAATGCATTGCTTGCGCCTGGTAAGGTTTCCCTATTCATGTGTATAATTCAGTATTAGATTATTGCCATTGTTCACTCATCTCCTGAACTTTTTCCATATATCCTTCCCATCCACCCATTTGGGAGATTTGGAATATAGTATATGCTAGGTATAAAACCCCTAATGCTAAAGCTATGATCGCGAGTATTTTGGCAGTTTTGAGTTGGCTGAAATTTGAGTAGCCTTCAGGATTCGCCTTATATGATTTTTCGTCCTTAAGCGCTAACATCAAAGCAATACCCCCAAATAAGATTCCTGGTACACCTGCAAAACAGCAGCAGAGATAACCAATGATTGAAAGCACTATAATCAATGTTACGTTTGGTAATTTTTGTTGTTCCATGATTTAATGTGGTTTAGTTATAAAAATTTTAAAATATAATTTCCGAGAATCAGTACTACGCTCGACACCATTAAAGTAATGATAATTTTGTTTGCGTATTTAATATTGAAAAAATTATCTACCAATAGAAACCCTAAAAGGGGGAGAATGGTAAAAGTAGCAGGAAACATTTGAAAGGCCTCAGCAATTTCGCCCTGCATTAAAAGTGACAAAGAACGTTGTGCTCCACAACCTGGACAATCAATTCCAAAGAACTTTTTATTAAGACACGGAAGCATAAAACCTTCCATAAACAATAACAAAGTGGTCAATTGCATTTTAGCCAAATTTCTAATTCTTTAGGAAAAATAACCATTATTTTTGGGGTATAAAACAAATTTATGGGGCTTTTTAAGATTGGTGATAGGGTAGAGGTACTTGATGATAATTTAAGTGGTGAAGTGATGGCAGTATCCGATTCTGAAGTAACCATTGAATCGGAGGACGGATTTATGATGAAATACGCACCGAATGAGCTGATGAAGGTTTCTGATGTCGATACCATAAGAGTGACCAATTATGAGGTAGCTCAGGTAAAGGCCGAAAAGGAATTTACCGAGAAAAAGAAAATGCCAACTGTTAAAACCAAAGAGCGCAATGCCCCAAAAATGGAAGTTGATTTACACATAAATCAACTGGTAAAATCCCCTAAAGGAATGAGCAACCACGAAATGCTTACTATTCAAATGGAAACCGCCAAACGGCAATTGGAATTTGCCATTCGAAAGCGAATCCAAAAAGTTGTTTTTATCCATGGAGTAGGAGAGGGTGTACTCAAAGAGGAACTGAAATTTCTTTTTGGCAGGTATGATAATATTAAATATTATGATGCCGATTATCAAAAATATGGACTTGGTGCTACAGAGATCTATATTTATTTAAGCAAGTAATCCTCTAATTAAACAGCTATTCAGAGGTTGTTAAAGTGCCAAACTCATTGATCTGTAAATCGGTGATCCTTTCATCTTGCGAGGTGATAAAGGTAATTCCACTTAATTCTATCACATGTTCATAGGTATCAGTTGTACCTTCTGACAAGGTCGTCGTAATTCGTATTTCACCATCCTCAGCCTCAATCTCTTCGATGACCAATGGCGTAGTGGTTGGTATGTCATTGCAGAAATAATCACTACTTACATTATCTGAAAAAACACGATAGGTAAGTTGTGATTGGCTTGGCACCAAACTAGTAATTTCCCCTGAAGAAGCTTCATTTTTAAGTACTCCCGATTGCAATTCCAGGATTAAGGACTCCTTATCGTTAAGTTTAAAGAATAGGGTACTTGATGTTGTTACGGTTGATTCGCATGTGTTTATGCCAACACTATCAAAATCAATGGTTTCTATTTGTAAGTCACCGTCATCACACGAATAAAATAGGGCTAAGAGACATAAAACCGTGAAGTTCTTCATGCGTCAAATTTAATAGAAATAAACAACAAGTTTAGCCTCTTTAGGATAGATTTTACATTTAATTCGGTTATTTTTGGCGCTATTGGAATTCAATAAAGGCTCATGAAAAAAATTTATTTAGACAATGCGGCTACCACCCAAATCAGGGAAGAGGTCATTGCAAGGATGCAAGATGCATTGTCTAATTGCTATGGCAACCCGTCCTCTGCCCATGCTTATGGGCGCACAGCTAAAACTGTTGTTGAGAGTGCACGTAAAACCATTGCCAAACAATTGAATGCGCAACCTGCTGAGATTATTTTCACTTCTGGTGGTACTGAAGCTGATAACATGATTATTAAGAGTGTTGTACGTGATTTGGGCGTAAAGACAATCATTACTTCAAGAATAGAACATCACGCTGTATTACATACCGCTGAGGAATTGATTAAGGAATGTGGAATCAATGTTGATTTTATTGATTTGGATGATAAGGGTTGTCCTAAACTTGGCCATTTAAAACAGTTATTGCAAAAAGATGATTCCAAAAAGCTGGTTAGTCTTATGCATATCAATAATGAGATCGGAAATCTGTTGCCTATTAATGATATTGCTGCATTATGCAAAGCAAACGACGCGTTTTTTCATTCTGATACAGTCCAATCCATAGGACATTTTGAAATTGATGTGCAACAGACACCTATTGATTTCATGGCAGCTTCGGCCCATAAATTCCACGGCCCAAAAGGCGTGGGTTTTGCCTTCATAAGAAAGAATACCGGTCTAAAACCCCTTATCTCGGGGGGAGCCCAGGAACGGGGTTATCGTGCAGGTACCGAATCGGTACATAATATTGTTGGTTTGGAAGAAGCTTTTAAGTTGGCCTATGAAAATCTTACAGATGAGCGAGAATATGTCGTCGGTTTAAAAAAGTACTTTATCGATAAGATCACAGAAAAAATACCCGATGTTAGTTTCAATGGGCTTTCTGGAAATTTGGAAAAAAGCACCTACACCCTGGTGAACCTTTGTTTACCTATTCACCAGGAAAGAGCGTTGATGTTATTGTTCCATTTGGACATTAAAGGAATTGCCTGTTCCAAAGGAAGTGCCTGTCAGTCGGGCAGTGATGTAGGTTCGCATGTGTTGAATGAAGTCTTGAGCAGAGAGGATCTTAAAAAACCTTCATTGCGGTTTTCTTTTTCTAAATATAACACAACCCAGGAGTTGGACTATGCAATTGGCGTCTTACAGGCATTTGTTGAAGGCTAGGCCTTGGTCCTGTTCCTGCCTTTTTTCTTTTCCCTGTCATAGGGGAACTTTCGAGTAGCCAACTTCATCATTCTATCAATAAGGTCGTTGGTATTTTTTCCTGTTTTTTTATTGATTTTTTTCTCGTACTTCCAGAGTAACTTTCCTGATGCCCCGTCACTGATTTTTATACCGATTCTTCCATAATTGGAGTCACCTAAAAAGTAGTCCAGAAAGCTGAACTCCGTAGGTACACCTTTCGATAAAAGAATATTGATGTCCATATTACCGCTGATGATTCCATCGACCTCTAAAATTTCACTCAACTGTTTAATTGTGTACACATCAATATTTTCATAAGTGATGTTTTTTTGTGCTAAAATTGCATTGGTATTCTTGGTATTTTGGAATTCTACCGAGAATTTTTTCTTTCTTTTTCGCTTTGAGAAGTAGGTCTCCAGTGCATTTTGGACGGCATACCCTTCCTTTTCTTCCAAACGCTTCAGTTCATTTCGCGAGATTTCATCCTTCAGGTCCAAATTCGTCAAAAAAGGAATTACGGCCAAAACCTTATGGTTTTCACTCAAATCATCAAAATTCTTGCTCTCGTATATGTTCTTTTGTGAGCTAACGGTTATACTTGCCATTAAGAGTAAGTACAATAATCTTTTTTTCATTAAATTCTATTTTTGTGTCTCACCATTAAATTAAAACCGCATTTTAAGTCGAAGGTTCATTACCCGACTTGTCATAAAATTTGGAATGGCAAATTCATTTTTGCTGTCAACATCCCTGACCCAAGTATTGGTGATTGAATTTTGGTTATTGAATAAGTTAAAAACCTCAAAGCCAATACTTAATTCCTCGAATTCATGTAACCAATGATTTTCGGGGAAACTCTTGTCCGTATCTACAAAAATATGGGAAATTCCTAAATCAGCGCGTTTATAATCCCTTAATCTATTCTGAAAAACATAAGGGTCGGCGTAACTCGGTGAACCTCCAGGAACACCAGTATTGTAAACCAAGTTCAAGTACATTTTCAAATTCGGAATATCTGGTATATAGTCCTGATAAAGAATGCCCAACTTAAGCCGTTGGTCCGTTGGTCGCGAAATATATCCTCTATCATCGATATTCTCTTCGGTTTTTAAATACCCTAGGCTTACCCATGAATCCGTGCCAGGCACAAATGCCCCGTTTAATCGCACTTCAGTACCATATACATATGCTTTTGCATTGTTGTTTGCCGCATAGCGAATGCGCACATCATTCAAGGTATATGGATTTACGTTCTTCAATTTCTTGTAATATACTTCACTGATCAAGGTAAAAGGTCTTTCCCATAACAGAAAACTGTATTCATTACCAAGAACGAAGTGTAACGATTTTTGGGCTTTTACATCTGGCCGGATCGTTCCTGTTTCATCCCTTAGTTCCCTATAAAAAGGTGGTTGATGGTATATACCCAAGGAAGTTCTAAACAGCATGTCTTTTTTCCAATTGGGTTTTATCGCGAATTGCCCTCTCGGGCTAAAAATAATTTGTGAAGCCTTTTCAAAGCCTTGCCCGCTAACACGCCAATACTGTGTTCTTACGCCAAGATTATAATATAAGTCGGTACTTTTCAAAATTTTATGCTCACTGAATTGAGCGAATGCCGAGAATCTATTGGTTTTTACAGCGTTTTTGGCCGAAATGCCCTGATAGGGTACAAGCGGGCCTGTGAAAGGAATTTCGGGTTGGTTGTTCACGAATTCAGATAATGGAGGTCTTATTGAAAAACCTGCTGAATCAATGAACTCAGACTCCCGTAATTGATCGCGAATATCTTCATGGGTATATTTTGTGCCCCATTCCAGCGTTTGATTGGCTTTGGAATGAGTGCCCTTATGTTCTAAATTGAAAATAAGGGCATCCAAATCGTTTCTAGCTCTAGTAAATTGGCCACCGACTCCTCTTGTTGTAGTAACTTCACCCAATTCCTGACTGCCTAAATCAGTATTAATTTCGCCCAATTCATATCTCGCGACTACATCAGAGTATTCCTCCTCGGTGGTATGGTATATTGAGGATATTAACTTTAAGGTTACTTGGTCATTCAAAAAATAATTGGCCTTAATGGCCGAAAGTGCCGTGGCATATTTGTTATTTTCGTTTCCCCCGTATTGCACCAACAGCGCTTTTGGTTCAGACAAGGTCCCAAAATTCGTTTGTCTGTTCAATGGTTGGTTTTGATAATCATTGATAGAAAGATTACCCAACAAATTTAGATGTAGTTTATTTGATATCCGATAGGTAAAAAAGCTCTGAATATCTGCAAAAACTGGATTGAAATTAGATTTGGTCTGTTTAGTATTTACCAATAGACTATTATTGCGATACCGTATTCCTGTTATATTTGAAAGCTTTTTGTTTTTGGATAAGGTTTCCAATGACAAGCTTGCACCAAGCAAGCTAACATCCATTTGTGCTCCAAAAGTTGTGGGATTTTTATAAGTGATGTCCAAAACAGAAGAGAGCTTATCTCCGTATTTGGCTTGGAAACCTCCTGAAGAAAACTCCACTTTATGCACAAGGTCACTGTTTACAAAGCTTAATCCCTCTTGTTGGGCCGATCGTATTAAAAAAGGGCGATACACTTCAATTTCATTGACA
>CAZHJO010000066.1:0-10057 GCA_964532755.1 uncultured Maribacter sp.
TAACAATGACCGGCATTATCACGATGATCTTCTGCGGAGCAAGATTTACAGGCCAAGGTGTTAACATGTACTTGGTGTTTTCCTTGCTTAGAAAATTCAGCGGTAACAATCCCGGTAGGGACAGCGATGATGCCATAACCCAAAATCATGACCATGGTTGCAATCAGCTGACCTAGACTGGTTTGGGGGGCAATATCCCCATAACCAACCGTGGTTAGTGTAACAATGGCCCAATAAATACTTCTTGGGATGCTGGTGAACCCAGCTTCATCACTTTCAACCAAATACATAACAGTCCCCATGATTACAGAAAGTATCAAAACCACATAAATAAAAACCGCAATCTTGGCTCGACTCGCTTTTATGGCCCTACTTAATTGGGAGGCCTCCCCTAAAAACTGAACTAATTTTAAAATCCGGAATACCCGAAGCAACCTTAATGCCCTAACAGCCAATAATACCTGAGAGCCTGCAACTATATAGGATATGTAAAGCGGAATAGTTGAAATGAAGTCGATAATACCATAAAAGCTGAAAATATATTTGAAGGGTTTTCTTATGCTAATAATCCTCGCAATGTATTCAACGCTAAAGAAAATTGTAATAATCCATTCCAGGACCAATAAGGTTTCGTGATACTTCAGATCTATCTCCTTAACGCTTTCCAACATTACAAGAATGACACTTATGATGATAAGCAAGAAAAGAATAATATCAAACCATTTGCCCATTGGGGTGTCGGCCTCATAAATGACTTCATGAACTTTTTCTCGCCAGCTAAACTTCTTATTATTGGTATTCAAAACTTAAGCATTTAAATCTATAATTTTCCTTACCCTTTTTTTTCTGAGGTAAGATTCGATGATATGGATGCTACTAGGATTACTCGACATTGGAGTTATAATGGATTCTAAGATATGAATATTATTTATTTGGTGGTTTAAATTATAGTATCCTACTCCTTTTAAAACGCCCTTTCTTATGAGTATTGCACTATATTCTCCTTCCTCACGTCCTTTGTCAACGATTAAAATACTTTTATTCGTAATACTGTATTTTTTTACCGCTTTGATCACCTTTTCATTATAAGCTGCAGTACTCTCTTGTTGTGAACAGGCACCCAAACACATACCTTTATCGAATTTTGAGCAATTGGCGCTGTCTTTTGAAAAACCATTTAATTTATCACATAGCTGAAATTCCTCAGCGATTTTACATAGAAAATTCTTTGCGGAATGATAACTATTGAAGGTCGTGATACTCTTCCTGTCACCCTTTTTTGGATCGATCTCAAAAATGTAATAACCATCAGTATTGGGGCTAAACGAAAGCGTATGCAACTGTTTTTTTCTGCTGTTGGCATTGTACTTCGGGGAATTTCGGGATAACTCCTCGTTTTCCTTTAATAATGCAACAAGCTCGCTTCCGGTTTCCTCAAATGTTATCTTTTTGGTTTCTTTTTGTAGTTGTCTTGCTTTATCGCCATTTTTTGTAAAATGCTGGTTGACCCTTTTTTTGATGTTCGTGCTTTTGCCAAGGTAAAGAATATCACCTTTTTTATCGTGCATATAGTATAAACCCGTTTCAGAAGGCATTTGCTCAACAATATCCAATTGCCTTTGAGATAGTTCGCCATGGGTTTCTTCGCGAACTACATCTTTGATAATGGTTTTTTCACTGTCCTTGGCAAGCAATAATTTAAAGAGTTTTAGAGTTGCAATAGCGTCACCATTGGCCCTATGTCTTTCGCTCATGGGAATACCCAGGGATCGAACCAATTTACCTAAACTATAGGATTCTGCATCTGGCAATAGATTTTTTGAGAGGTCAACCGTGCATAACGTTTTTCGTTCAAATTTATAACCCAATCGCCTGAACTCAGTACGTAATATTCGATAATCAAACTGGGCATTATGGGCAACAAGGACTGAATCTTCGGTGATCTCAACAATTCGTTTGGCTACTTCATGGAATTTAGGTGCCGTACGCAGCATTTTATTATTGATGCCCGTAAGATTAACAACAAAGGGCTGAATGTCTTTTTCAGGGTTCACAAGGCTAATGAACTTGTCTACGACCCTATGGCCATCAAACTTGTGAATAGCAATTTCTGTGATACCCTCTTCATTGTATTTACCACCGGTCGTTTCTATGTCCAGTATCGTATACATCAATCTTTTTCAATAATTATTTTGTTATGGGGAATAGTTCCTAGCCCCAAAGATACTACTTCCTATGCGTACCATTGTACTGCCTTCTTCTATTGCGATAGAATAGTCGTTACTCATTCCCATTGATAGGATAGAGACATCTGCCAATGATTTCTTTAAGTGATCGAATATACTTTTTAAGTGTTTGAATTCTTTTCGGATTTGGGCTTTATCACTAGTAAAAGTGGCCATCCCCATTAGTCCAACAATCTTGATATTCTCAAGTTGTTTGAATTCTTCTGAGCTAATAATGGTTTTCAATTCTGACTCTTCCATGCCAAATTTAGTATCTTCATCAGCTATATGCATCTGCAACAAGCAGTTTATTCTCCGATTATGTTTTTTGGCTTGCTTGTTTATTTCCAGTAATAGTTTTAGACTATCAACGCCATGGATCAGTGATACAAATTCAGCCATATATTTGACTTTATTGCGCTGCACATGGCCAATCATATGCCATTGAATATCCTTTGGCAATGCCTCCCATTTTTGCACCAGTTCCTGAATCTTATTCTCACCAAAAACGGTTTGGCCTGCTTTATAGGCTTCCAAAATGTCTTCATTGGGCTTTGTTTTTGATACGGCCACGAGTGTAACATTATCGGCCAATGATTGTTTTATAGTGTGAAGATTTGTTGCTATCGACATCATACGTACATTTTAAAACTCATAAATGGCCATACCACTTCTAAGCTTCGGCTCTATATATGTACTTTTAGGGGGCATGACCAATCCGGCATCGGCAATGCCCTTAATTTCGTCAATGTCCAAGGGAACAAGACTAAAGCCAACAGTGAATTTTCCATTATCGATCTCATCTTTCATTCTAATGACATTGTGTTTGCCATAACCGTATTGTATTCGCTTATCTGTACGTAAGTTGGTTATCCCTAATATGGGTTCAAGAACGGTCTTATAAAGAATCTGAGTGTCTAATTTGCTTAATTCATCTGTAAATCGATATACTTTTTTTCTAAGAAAAAGAGAATAGAATTCCCCATCTAGATACATGCTGAAATGATGCTTCTTTGTAGGTTTATACAGTACATTACCTTTCTTTTGTATCCTGTAATAGGCATCCAATCTTATGAGGAATTCTTCCTTTGTCAAACCGTTTAGGTCCCTTACCATGCGATTGAATTCATAGATCCGAATTTCGGACTCTGGAATTAGATAACTCATAAAATAATTGTAGGGCTCCTTTCCTGAATGATCGGGATTACTTTTCTCGGACATACTTGCCAATAAGTTCGAGGATGCACAACGATGATGGCCGTCGGCAATATACAGATTATTAATACCCTTAAACTCTTGTTGCAATGCTTTCCTGGTTTCAATGTCTGAAACAACCCAAAGCGAATGTCTTATTTTATCAGTGGAAGTAAAAAAGTATTCCGGTTCGTCCTCTTTTGCTCTCGCGATAAAGGCTTCGATAGAACTTTTATCTGCATAGGTCATGAGAACAGGTTCTGCATTGAACTCCACAATACTCAGGTATTTTGCGAATAACCGCTCACGTTGGCTTAGAGTATCTTCATGTTTTTTAATGATATCGTCACGATAATCCTGGACACTTGTTGCACAAAAAATACCACAACAATTGAAATTATTTTTTTCAACCTGATATATATAAAAACTATCCCTGCTATCTTTTAAGAAAACATTGTCCTCTAAAAATTCCAAATAACGATTATGCACCATTTTAAATCGCGCTTCACCCGAGACTTTTTTATCGAACTTAAAACCGGGATTTATAATATGTAAAAATGAAAATGGATTAAAGCTCAAGGCTGCATCCAATTCTTTTTTCGAATACTCTTGATAAGACCTCGAAGTAACGAATGCGACTTTGTCTTTTGTGGGTCTAACAGCTTTAAAGGGTTTAATGATCGCCATTTAGTTTATTTGAATTGAGTGGAGACTTTTTCAGCTTTTTTGGTTTCTGAATAATCATAAAATCCCTCACCGGATTTAATTCCGAGTTTTTCGGCCATAACCATATTAACCAGTAGGGGGCAAGGCGCATATTTCGGATTTTTGAATCCGTCATTCATTACATTCAAGATCGACAAACAAACATCCAAGCCAATAAAGTCAGCTAATTGCAGCGGCCCCATTGGGTGTGCCATACCCAATTTCATTACGGTATCAATTTCATTTACTCCAGCAACACCATTATATAGAGCTTCAATGGCCTCATTTATCATCGGCATTAATATTCTATTGGCAATAAAACCGGGATAGTCCTTTACTTCAGTTGGCGTTTTGCCTAATTTCCCGGATAGTTGCATTATGGTCCTTGTGGTCTCATCTGAAGTGTTATAGCCACGAATAATCTCGACTAACTTCATCATGGGAACCGGATTCATAAAATGCATGCCGATTACCTTTTCTGGCCTTTCGGTAGCTGCTGCTATCTGTGTAATGGAGATTGAAGAGGTATTAGTGGCCAAAATAGTATTTGCCGCACATAAGGTGTCAAGCTCTTTGAAAATCCCCAGCTTTAGATCCAATTGTTCTGTTGCGGCTTCAACCACCAAATCTACATTAGCGGTGCCAGTGGATAAAGCCGTATGGGTGCTAATGTTTTGAAGGATTTTTTCTTTATCGGCATTAGTGATTTTCTCCTTGGCAATCATTCTATCCAAGTTCCTTGTAATCGTCTCTAGCCCAAGAACCAAGGATTCTTTGGAAATATCAATGAGGTTCACTTGATACCCATTTTGTGCAAATACATGGGCAATTCCGTTGCCCATGGTACCAGCTCCAATTACTGCAATGTTCTTCATTTTAAATTTTTCTAGAATGATTCGATAATCTGTAAAGCAACCCTTAAGGCTCGTGTTCCTTGATGCAGTGTCACGACAGGGATCGTATTCTTGTTTATGGCATCTGCAAATGTCTCCAATTCGTCTAGTATGGCATTATTTGCTTTAATCTTAGGATTTTCGAAATATATCTGTTTTTTTACCCCTTCGGCGTTCTGTAAAATCATATCAAAATCCCCGGGGGATTTTGGGGCATCTTTCATTTTTACTACTTCTACCTTTTTTTCCAGAAAATCCACTGAAATATAAGCATCCCGTTGAAAGAATCGTGATTTTCTCATATTCTTCATCGAAATTCGACTAGCAGTAAGGTTTGCAACACAACCATTTTCAAATTCAATACGGGCATTCGCAATATCGGGTGAATTACTGATTACCGATACCCCACTTGCATTGATTTGTTTCACTTCAGAATTCACTACACTGAGAATGGCGTCGATATCATGTATCATCAAATCCAAAACAACCGGTACATCAGTTCCCCTTGGATTGAACTCCGCCAATCTATGCGCCTCAATAAACATAGGGTCCTGGATTTTATCCTTGACGGAAATGAATGCAGGATTGAACCTTTCTACATGCCCCACTTGACCTTTCACAGAATGTTTTGTTTCGAGCCTTGACAATTCCTCGGCTTCTTCAAGGGTATTGGTAATAGGCTTTTCAATAAATACATGTTTGCCCTTTTCCATGGCTTTTTTTGCACAATCGTAATGCGAAAGTGTAGGCGTAACAATATCTATTACATCTGCAGCATTAATGAGTTCGTTAATGTTGTCAAAATAACCATAACCAAATTCTGCGGCAACCTTTTTTCCATTGATTTCATCTGGGTCATAAAAACCAATTAAATCATATTTTGGGGATTCATTGAGCAAACGAAGATGAATTTTTCCTAAATGTCCCGCTCCTAAGACTCCAACTTTAAGCATTGATAGTATTTTGTTCAAAAATAAACATAGTTTGGTAGTTTAGCTGTTTTGAACTTTAAAAGTTTTATCGATTGTCAAGACAGGTTTTAGAATTCTTAAGTCAAACTTTGTTAACTTCGCTTTTTCTAACCAAACCTTTGCAATTACCCTTGAAAGATACCCTTAAACATAGAGGAATGCGGAATAAATTGGCTGATGTACTGATAGCCAAAGGAATAATGGACACTAAAGTCTTGGATGCCATTCGAACGGTACCAAGGCATCTATTTATGGATAGTAGTTTTGAGGGTCATGCCTATCAAGACAAAGCTTTTCCCATAGCAGCTGATCAAACGATTTCACAGCCGTACACGGTTGCTTTTCAAACGGAATTATTAGCGGTTGAACCTGGCCATAAAGTCATGGAAATTGGGACTGGAAGCGGTTACCAAACGGCCATTCTTCTACAATTGAAAGCAAAAGTGTATACCATTGAAAGGCAGTTGGAACTTTTCAAAAAAACAAACTTATTTTTCAAGAAGATGGGATATCGACCCAAGAAAGCAATTTTTGGGGATGGTTATAAGGGTATTCCTGAATTAGCTCCCTTTGATAGTATTATTGTTACAGCAGGTGCCCCAGAAGTTCCTAAGGCACTTATGTCCCAATTGAAGGTAGGGGGTAGGTTGATTATTCCCGTTGGGGTAGAGGAACAAATAATGACCATGTTCATTAGAAAATCAGAGAAGGAATTCGAGAAAAAAGAATTCGGTGCTTTCCGATTTGTTCCGTTGTTAGAGGATAAAAACTAGAGCGATATCACTTCTAAACTGTTGAATTTATCTATTGTAACTTTTTTTTATTCTATCCAAGTCCCTTTTATTATCGCGATCTTTCATGGCTTCCCTTTTATCATAAAGTTTTTTCCCTTTGGCCAAGGCTATTTGCATTTTGGCCAAACCACGTTTATTTAAGAATAGTTTTAGAGGTATAATCGTAAGTCCACTCGAGGCCACTTCTTTTTTAAGCTTTTTCAATTCCCGCTTCTGCAATAGTAATTTGCGCTCCGCTTTAGGTTTATGGTTATAATGGGACGCATGGGAATACTCATCAATTTGCATATTTATAATAAAGAGCTCCCCATGATCATTGAATTCGCAGAAACTTTCAGCGATGGAGGCCTTACCTTGGCGCACAGATTTTATTTCGGTCCCAGCCAATACGATGCCGGCGGTATATGTATCCAGAATTTCATATTCGAACCGGGCTTTTTTATTCTTTATATTGATGTTGTTCTGCATAACAGTACAAAAGTAGCAACAATAATTCTTTATGCAATTTCATTAAATTGGAATTAATAGTTGATTTTTGTAAAGATTAGGGCACATTTGCGAACTCTTTACAAATGAATACCATGAGCAGAACTTTGATGATTGTACTATTGGTTGTAATGATTTCATGCAAACAGGATAAAACACCCGTATTTAGTGCCCAACAACTTGTAGATATGAGTATCGAGGTTTGTGGCGGTGATCGATATACTACCAGCGAAGTTTCGTTTGAATTCAGGGATAGAAGATATATCCTGGAACGGATTGACGGAAAGAAAGTATTGAAACGAATTCAAAAGAACGACACTTTGGATTTGATAGACATCAAATCTACCAACGACTTTGAACGGTATAGTGAAGGTAAATTGGTTAGACTACCTGATTCATTGGTAAATTCATATGCCAACTCAGTAAATTCTGTGCACTATTTTGCCTATTTGCCCTATGGATTGAATGACCCTGCGGTGAACAAGGAATACTTAGGGGAAATTGTTATTAAGGGGAAAAAGTACTATAAAATAAAAGTAACATTTAGCCAAGAAAATGGCGGGGATGATTTTGATGACATTTATATCTATTGGTTCAATGCCAAATCATTTAAACCTGATTATTTGGCCTATGAATTTCATGTTAATGATGGTGGGTATCGTTTTAGGGAAGCTTATAATGAACGAATCGTAGAAGGTATTCGTTTTGTCGACTACCACAACCTAAAACCTATCAAGGACAATACGTCTATTTACGCGATTGATAGCTTATTTATAAAAGGAGAATTGGAATTACTGTCTAAAATTGAATTGAAAAATATCGCTGTTAATCCGGGCAATTACAATTAAAGTTCAAGCGCATATCGGTGGCAATGCCGTTGACAATTTTGACTATGAACAAACTGCCATTTTGGTGGTCATCAATTTGGCCATATTTGTCCTGACCTATCATTTTGTTCACGAATTCAGGTGTGGTATTGCTATGGCCAACAACCAACACTTTTTTATTTAAGTTGTCTGCCTTAAATTGTTCAATATCAATACTTGCTAGGTCGTAAATTTGTACGGTAATGTTCTTTTTCACGGCCGACGGCGCAGCTGTCATTTGCGTACGTTCATAATCTGTACTATAGATAGCATCAATTGCCACATCATCCAGGATTTCTGCCCAATGCATGGCTCTTCCCAAACCGTCCTGTGTTAACTCGGGGTCTATATTATCGCCGTTAGACCTGTCTTTTTCTGCATGTCTGATAAAATAAAACGTCGAAACAGTATCCTCAATTTTTGGCTCATCCTTACAGCCAAAAAAACCTAATACGAAAACAAATATCAATAAAGTTTTTAATACCTTCATAAGCAGTATCTAGTTTGGTTAAAACTTTTCTTTTAATCTAACTAAATATAGTTCAAATTAGTATGTAAAACCCATGGTTTTTTGTTTTTTTGTATATGCTGAAACTCAATCTGACTCTTCTGTTTTTATTACTGGCACTCGCTGTGCAAGGGCAGGATGTGGGACTTCCGTTAGATTTAAGGCAGCATAATCTTACCAATAGTAATTCAAGTGTTTTCAATCCGGCATTTTCCACAAATTATGAAAACACACAATCCATAGGCATATGGAGTCGTTGGCAATGGCAAATGATAGATGGTGATCCCACCACTTTTTTTTTCAATTATACAGGTAAGTTAGATTCTTCTTCGTCGATCGGGGCAGGGTTTTATCAACATAATACTGGGGTTTTCCTGAATACAGGAGGTGTTTTGAATTATGCCTATCAATTTTTACTTAATGATAGGGCAAGTTTAACTTTCGGATTGAATTTATTTGGATATCAACAGGAGTTCACTGGCAGCCCATTTCAAGGAGACCCACAAATACAATTACCGCAATTTGCTACGACAAATGATTTTATTCTTCAATTTGCACCAGGAATTCAATTTTCTTACGATCGTTTCAGTGTCGGTATTGCTTCAGAAAATTTCTTCGATTACAATGTGACAGAAAAAGAACAGCATACAGGATCTAGTGATAAGATTTATTTGGGGACTGCAGCCTACGAATTTCCAGTAGCTATAATGAAATCCGATACCACTTCAGTGATAAGGCCAATGCTGTATGTTAAGTCTATTCCGGGTTATGATACCCAAGTTGGATTGAGTGCCTTATTGTTAGCGAGTAAGTATTGGGCTCAGGCCGGATATAACAGTTTTTATGGAATTACAGTAGGTGGGGGAGGCCGATTTATGAAGCGCTTTTCTATTGGTGGATTGGTTGAATTTGGCACAACTGCTGAGTTGAAAGGCAATGACCCAACGTTTGAATTGGTTACGGCTTATGATTTTGGCAGAGTAGCTCCTCGAAAGAGGATTATTGATTTTGATGAGGAAGAGGAAGAAGAGGAGCTTGAGGAAATTGCGGAAGCAGAAAAAACAAAAGAAGGAATGTCAAAGGCTGAGGCATTGGCCTTGGAAAAGGAAGCCAAAGAACTGGTGAAAGCTCAACGAAAAAATACCAGGGATTCACTGGCACTTGTTAAGAAGGAAGCAGTTGCTGCGGCGAATTTGCGAAAGGCTCAGGAACGCAAGACAGATTCGATAAATCGGGCAAAACAAAGAGAGGATATAGCTTTAGCGAAAATTTCCAGGCAAAGAAGGTTGGACTCCATCGCTGCTGCGGACAAAGAAAAGGCATTGACCGAAGCTAATGAACGCAGAGAACAAACTAAGCTCGATTCCATAAATGACGCTAAACTAGCTTTGGAAACTGCAGCCAAGGAAAAGGAG
>CAZHJO010000067.1:0-9903 GCA_964532755.1 uncultured Maribacter sp.
GGACGGCAGAACTGGCGGCTGTATCTCTGGGCAATAGTTTCGTATTTATTGCCATGTCGTTAGGTATTGGGTTTTCGACAGCCATTACACCTTTGGTTGCTGAGGCCGATGGTGCAGGTAATAAGGCAAATGGAAAAAGTGCACTAAAGCATGGTTTGGTATTGTGTGCTGTTTTAGGTTTATCGCTCTTCGGGATAATCCTTTTGCTAAAACCGATCATGTACCTTATGAAACAACCTCCTGAAGTTGTTGAATTGGCGATGCCGTATCTTGATTTGGTCGCTTTTTCATTGGTACCCTTGGTTATCTTCCAGGCCTTTAAGCAATTCTCGGAAGGTCTGTCCCAGACTAAATATCCAATGTACGCCACTATCATAGCCAATGTGGTGAATATTATTTTGAATTATTTATTGATTTTTGGTTCTTTCGGATTTCCCAAACTGGGAATTGTAGGGGCGGCCATAGGCACCTTGACCTCTCGATTTATTATGGTTTTGTATATCTGGTTCTTACTCAAAGGGAAGAAGAAATTCCATGATTATGTTACAGGGTTCAACTTCAAACAGATTGAAAAAAAGGTAATACGCAAAATCATAAATCTAGGATTTCCGTCGGCGTTGCAGATGTTTTTCGAAGTCGCCATATTTACTGCAGCGATTTGGTTAAGTGGGGTCTTGGGAAAAAATGCCCAAGCAGCCAATCAAATTGCATTGAATTTGAGTAGTATGACGTTTATGTTCGGTATGGGACTTGGGGTTGCGGCAATGATACGAGTGGGAAATCAAAAAGGTCTGCAGAATTTTAAGGAGCTAAGGCGAATAGCACAATCAATATTCGTTTTGACCCTATTGATCGAAGTTGTATTTGCAGCATTGTTTTTATGGGGAAGGGATTGGTTTCCGACAATTTATTTGGACGTAAATGATGCCCGGAACATGACGGATAATACTGAAGTGATTTTCCTTGCGGGTCAGCTGCTTTTGGTCGCTGCTTTCTTTCAAATTTCTGATGGTATTCAGGTAGTGGTTTTGGGAGCGTTACGGGGATTACAGGATGTTAGGATACCTACATTGATTACATTTATAGCGTATTGGTTGATAGGTTTTCCGATATGTTATTATTTAGGCCTGCATTCCGATTTTGGAAGCACGGGGATTTGGATCGGATTGCTTACAGGATTAACTGCATCTGCTATTATGTTGTATATTCGATTTAATTATTTGACTAAAAAATTAATTACCGGTTAATTCAGCAAACTACAATGGAACTACCAAAATTTATATTAGGGGATAACACGGATTTACCTTCTGCTATTTTTGTAATACACACTGAATATCCGAGATTCATTATAAATTTGGAAGATGATCAGGTAGAATGGCTTGAGGATTTCTCTAAAGAAGACGAAAAGGACTTGGAATCCGAAGCTCAAAGTCTAATTGAACAGGCTACGCTTTTTTATGATAGGGAAGTAGCCCGCTATGAAGACTGATCAACATGCTCGAAGAACTCGTACAACTTGATAAAGAACTGTTTCTATTACTCAATGGTTTAGGAAATTCCAACTGGGATGGCTATTGGATGTTCGTTACCAATAAGGTGAGTTCTTTGCCCATTTATCTTATCTTACTTGTTTTGGCCTATAGACAGCTCGGACTGCGGAAAACACTTATTACCTTGGCCACAGTTGCCATTTTGATTTTGGTTACTGACCAATTAGCGAATTTTTTTAAGTATGGCGTACAACGATTACGGCCCTGCTATGATCAAGAGGTTAGCACTGTTTTGCGATTGGTGAAAAACTCTTGTGGGGGAAAGTTTGGCTATTTTTCGGCACATGCAGCTAATTCGTTCGCAATTGCCTCTTTCTTTACATTTTTATTAAAGTCCAAGTTTAGGTATATAGGTTTTTTATTGTTCTTTTGGGCAATAATCGTTGCATATAGCAGAATCTATATTGGTGTCCACTTTCCGTTGGATGTGCTAACAGGGGCTATCATTGGGCTAGGAATGAGCTGGCTGTTTGCAAAGTTGTATACATTTGCACTTTACAAATTCCAACTATGATTTCAACCACTAGATATTGGTTTTTGTTGCTTCTAATGGTATTGGTATACCTAGCCGGAATGTTCGTCACCCTATTCGAGAACGATTCTGCGCAGTTTGCGGTCATGGCAATGCGAATGGTTCAGGAAAATGATTTCCTCAGTCTTTTTAAGGGGCCTGAAGAATATTTGGATAAGCCTCATATGCATTATTGGATGGCGGCATTATCTTTTAAGATTTTCGGCATACACGATTGGGCGTATCGTATTCCGGGAATATTGGCAACGCTTTTGGGCGCATATAGTTGTTTTGGTTTGGGCAGGATATTGTACAACCCTAATGTGGGCAAACTTGCAGCACTGATTTTTATGACAAGCCAGACCATTGTATTGGGTGCAATTGATGTACGGACTGATGCAGTATTGACAGGTTTTGCTATTTTTTCAATATGGCATTTGGTCGCATATATAGAGAAAAATTCATTGTTGCATATTATACTGGGTTCTATGGGAGCAGGAATTGCATTTTCAACCAAAGGGCAAATCGCACTTTTGGTGGTTGGTCTGCCTGTGCTTTGTCATTTGGCTTATTCCAGAAAATGGAAAATGTTCCTCAATTGGAGAGTTCTATTGGGGTTATTGGTTTTCGCCATCATCATTACCCCAATGCTTTACGCATATTATCAGCAGTTTGATCTGCATCCCGAAAAAATCATTCGTGGAAAGGGGAATAGAAGTGGCTTATTCTTCATTTTTTGGGAACAGAGTTTTGAGCGTTTGAGTGGTGAAGGAGTAGGTAAGAACAGTAGTGACTACTTTTTCTTTTTTCATACGTTCCTATGGGTTTTTCTACCCTGGACATTTTTAGGGCTTGTTGCCTATTGGAAAAAAGCCAAAGAGCTAATAAACTCAAAATTCAGGTATAATCCAGAGAATGAATTTTTGACTTTGGGTGGAATTACATTGATATTCATTGTAATTAGTTTTGCACAGTTTAAACTGCCACACTACCTGAATATCGTAATGCCCTTGTTCGCTGTTCTGACCGCGGCTTTTTTATATGGTTTGTATAGAGAAGGAAGCCATAGGTTGAAGAAAATAATGCTGGGTTTTCAATATTTTGTCCTGGCCATTATATTCATCGCCTCTGTTTTGATTTGCCTTTATGTGTTCAAAACCCATAACTTTTATGACTTTATCTGGAAAGGTTTACTTGTTGTTTTCATCGGGTATTACTGTCTGAAACGCGAAAATTACTATTTACGCATTATTACCATTGGCGCTTTAAGCTCCATTCTGTTAAACGGTGTTTTAAATACCCATTTCTATCCGTCCTTATTGGAATATCAGGCTGGTTCTACTATGGCAGAAACCATTGAGAAGAATGGTATTTCCACGGATAACATTTATAAGATTTCAGAAAATCATACTTGGGCGTTGGATTTTTACAACAAAAAACCTGTCAAAATTGCCACAAAGAGACAATTGAGAGATAAAAAGAATATTTGGGTGTATGTCAATGATAAGGAATTAGAGGAATTGAAGGTTTCTGGTTTTGATTGGAACAAACAATTGACCGAAAAGCAGTTCCGAATAACACGATTACAAGGCAAGTTTCTAAATCCAAATACCCGGAAAAGGGTAGTGAACAAGATGCATTTGGTGCATATTTATTGAGAAACCGTGTTAAGGTCTATTTTCTTGAAGTGATAAAGTATCCCAAATAAGGACACCATTGCTGTAATCAGAAAGAACACCATACTGATGCCTATGGATGTATTTTCATCCAAGGCCAAAAGAGTAGCCCCATAAAAGAAAGTCACTTCCCTACTGCCAATACCACCTATAGTAAGGGGTAAAACCGAAACGATTGATGAGATGAGGAAAATGAATAGATATGCGGTTTCGTTGGTTTGGATTGACAATGATTGCAAGATGAAATAGACGCAAATCAATTGTGCCAATTGAACCATTGCCGAGAGTGCAAATGATTTCCAGAAAATGGGCAATACAAAAGTGAAAAACCGCTTATTCAAATACCAAAAAACCACTACGGACACAACTCCTACTAAAGCTATTATAATTTCAAATTTATTGAGCCAAGGGTTAGATAAAAGTAAGGCCAAAGAACAGGCATACATAAATAATAAAAGCAATCCACTAAGCCGATCCAGAACCAATACAGAAACAACTCTTTTGGTATCTACCTCAAACTTCTTTTTAATCAAAAATCCCTTATAGGCATCACCGCCAATGCCTCCGGGAAGAAAAAGGTTATAGAACATACCTAAAAGATAAAGTTTCAAATTACACTTTTGGGTCAGTTGCACTCCCAGTTCATGAAAATATAGATTAAGGCGAACAGAAGCTATGATCTTTGAAGTTATAAAGAACAATAGTGCCAATACAAGGTATAATGGATTGGTCTTTTTGATAATATCAATTACCTCTTTGATATCCACCTTTGTGAAGATAAAGTAGATGAGAATCGCACTTATTACTATTTTACCTGCTGTTATAAGCTTCTTACGCAACCCCGTCTCCAATCGTCACTTTTTTAATTCTATAAGGTCTCTTCTTTTGCGACTCGTAGTAGGTTCTAATGAGCAATTCCATTACAATACCTATCGTAAAGACTTGAATTCCAGCTAGAATGAACATTAATCCGAAAATCAATAATGGTCGAGTGCCAATATCCTCTCCAAATCCCAATTTAATTATAAGTAAATAAATATTTATAAGAACCCCTAACAAGATCATAAGAAAACCAAAAATGCCAAAAAGGTGAATTGGCCGTTGAAAATATTTGCGAATAAAAAGCAATAACATCATATCGGCCACGACCTTGAATACGCGTTCCAATCCGTATTTTGAAACCCCGGCGTTCCGTGCATGGTGCTTTACGGGCACTTGTTTTATTTGTGCACCTTCCAAGTGGGCGAGCAAGGTAATAAAGCGATGCATTTCTCCATATAAATTGAGATCTTTGGCAATGTCCCTGGTAAATATTTTTAAAGCGCAACCATTATCCTTGATATCAAGTTTCGTAACCCTCCGGACCAAAAAATTGGCGATTTTTGAAGGAATTTTTTTTACCAAGGAATCCTTTCTTTTCTGACGTATTCCCGTAACTACATCGTAGTCGTCATTTACGGCAAATTCCAACATTTGCGGAATATCACTGGGGTCATTTTGTAGATCCCCGTCCATGGTGATGATATAGTCCCCTTCCGCATAATCCAATCCAGCGGCCAAAGCCAGGCTCTGCCCGTAGTTCTTTTTGAGCTCAATGAGATGCACCTTGTCATCATCCATATTTTTAACCACCTTACGGGTATTGTCCGTGGAAAAATCATCAATGTAAATAATCTGATACTTATAACCCTTAAGACTTTCATGTATCTTTTGCGTCAATAAAACTGCATTTTCCTCTTCGTTGTATAAAGGAACGACTATAGAAAGTAAGGCGTCTGTAATAGGGTGCATCCAATTGATTTATGGTGTGGCAAAGGTATATTTTTTATTGATATACGCTTAGCACGGAATTTTGGAATTTCTTATGGCTCAAACGTGTTTAGTCACTCCAACCCCTATTTGTTGATCGGCACCCTTATTTTAGTTTGATCCCAAGAAAGTGCAAGATATAATTGGTCACCGTCCTCAAAACCGATAAGCAGTTTTTCTTGTACTGTGGAAAGCTGCTCAGATGGTACCTCAATATTCACCACATCCGCTTCGGGGTTTCGGGTCGTTTTTTTGCCTCCACTAAGAATGGTTACACCCCAATCAGGTATTTCATTATTGAAGATAACACCCCAACTTTCCTTACCTGGTTTTGTCCAAAAGGAATAAGTTCCTGCCGGAAGATTTTTATCTATGATTTTAATATCCTTGGCAGTTGTAAAAGTAGTTGGTTCATTGGCACCTGTTCGCCAAACTATATCATAAGGCACCAATTCCCCAAATATGACCCTAGCCTTCTTTGAAGGACTTGAATAATTTACTGAAAGATCCATACCGTTCTTAGTATAGGCATTCGTTACCTGGGGACTATGTTTTTTAGTTTGCTCTTTCATATAGGGCATACCTACAAACATGATCAAGGCAATAAGTGCTACTATTATAAGCAATATCCATTTTAATTTCTTCATCTTGATACTTTTAGGATTATTTGCCCTAAGTTACTAAATCAAACTTAAAGACAGATGCATTGCGATAGGATTCGTTTGGCCTAAGTACACTGCTGGGAAAATTGTTGTGATTGGGAGCATCGGGAAAATTCTGTGTTTCAAAACATATGGCCGGGAAGCTGGTTGGGGTATAGACCACCATTCCCCTTTGGTTGGTACTGACTTCCATAGAAATCCCTGATTTTTTAGAGGATAACATCGCAGCAAAACTACTATGGTCATCAGTGGCGAAAGGAGTGTCCAATCGGGTAAGGCCTATCTGTTGTTCTGAGAGAAAGTCATATTTGGTGCTTACAACAGCTTTTAACTTTCCTGTAGGCAAAAGATTCTTTTTGGTCTCTACAACTTCTGGGCAATTCAGTTTTAAGTAATAATGATCTATTATATTTTCATCGTCTAGCTTAAAATACGAGTGGTTGGTCAAATTGACCACTGTTGTCAGATCAGTAGTCGCTTCATGGATAATATGAAGCTCATTGTTGCTTATTTTGTAGGTCACGGTCGCTCTAAGGTTCCCGGGATAACCCTCCTCTAAATGTTTACTCAAATAGGAAAGTCGTACGAAAGGCTCATCCCCATGATTAACCTCTTCAATCGTCCAATATTTCTTGCCAAAACCTTCTTTGCCGCCATGTAAATGAATACCACCCTCCGTATGTAATGAATAGTTGGTTCGATCTAAAGTAAATCCCCCATTTGAGATACGACCTGCATATCTACCAACACATGCGCCCAGGCTGATGGTATCTGATAGGTATTTGTTGGGGTAATCGTACCCAACGACCACATTCGTGAATCTACCTTCATTATCTTTAACCAATAATTTTTGGATGATGGCCCCATAGTCCAGTACGATCAAGGTAATGAATGGGTTGCTTATTGTAACTTGTTTCAAGGAAATGGAATTAATTAAGCATAAAATTAAACGTTTTTTGCAACATTGACATATTTATATCGTCATTAGAAAAACAAAACATCTTAAACCAACAACGAAACTGTATAATGTTTCAAATTGATGTCGTAGAACAATGCAAGGCCAATGACCGAAAAGCACAAATGCAGCTATACAAGCAGTACTGTGAAGGTATGTTCTATGTGGCCATGCGATATGTTCAAAATTCGGATGACGCCGAAGATGTTATACAAGAATCGTTCATAAATGCTTTCCAAAAGTTACATCAATTTAAAGGGGAAGTAACTTTCGGGGCTTGGTTAAAAAGAATCGTCATTAATAAAAGCATCGACTTTTTGAAAGCTAGAAAGCAAAGATTGGTTGAGTTGGATGAAAATTATTTGCATGTAGCGGAAGACGAGGATTGGACGGTAGAAAATGATATTACAATTGATCATGTAAAAAAGGCCATTGGTCAGTTGCCGGAAAGATATAAATACGTTGTAATGATGTTTTTGATTGAAGGGTATGACCATCGCGAAATCTCACAAGTATTGAATTTGACCGAAACAACGAGCAGAACAAGATTATTACGCGGAAAAAGTTATTTAAAGGAATTGTTAAAAGAGAAAGCATATGGCACGGGATCTTAGAGAATTATTCAAAGAGGAGCAGAAAGAAGAGCAATTTATAATGGGCGAAGGGCATGAAAAAAGATTCATGGATCTTCTGGAAAAGGAATTGCCACAGCAAAAAAAATCTTCCTTCTTTATTTTGAAAATAGCCGCCGCAATTTTGGTTTTGGTCAGCATTGGTACTGTCTTTTTAATGAATAGGGAAGTGTCTGCTATTAAAACTACCGTTGTAGATAAGAATCCAGGAGTAGGGACCAAGCAAGGTATTTCCTTGGGTGATCTTTCACCTGATTTAAAAAAGGTAGAGAGTTATTATGTAGCCAACATAAATCATGAACTTTCGAAATTAAATATCTCAGAGGATAACAAGGAACTGGTCGATAGTTATTTGGAACGTTTGGCCGAATTGGACGTTGAATATAAAAATTTAAATGCAGAATTGAATCAGATAGGTCCGAACGACCAGACAATAGCTGCGCTTATAAAGAACTTGCAATTACGATTGCAATTATTACAGAAATTAAAAGAGAAGTTAAACGAAGTACAAACATCAAAAAACGAACAGTATGAAACTAATGCGGTTTAAATTAATCACTTTGATCGTATCCCTAATGGTAGTTGGGGTTTATGGTCAAAAACAGAGTAAGACATTCAATGAGGTATTCAATGTGAATGCCGAAACTGTCTTGGACATTAATACCAGCAATGCCGACATTGAATTTGAGACTTGGGACACGGATCAAATTGCTATTGAGGCGACAATAACGCTTGACGGTGCCAGTGCTGAAGCAGCAGCAGACTACTTTGAAGATGGCGGCATAGAAATCGTGGGTAATAGCAAAAAGGTAGAAATTACCACCGGAGCCCATAACACTTGGTTTTTTGATTATTCGACCGGAGGGCTTCATGACTTAAATATTGAAATACCTGATTTTCATTTTGAAATGCCAGAAATACCGGAGATACCTGAAATTGAGGCTTTTCATTTTGAAATGGCGGAATTACCTCCCATGCCTCCGATTCCTGCCGTTGAATTTGACTATGAAGCCTATAAAAAGGACGGTGAAAAGTATTTGAAAAAATGGCAAAAGAAATTCGATAAGGGATTTGATGAGGAGTATCAGCGAAAAATGGAAGCCTGGAGTGCCAAAATGGAAGTTAAACATGAGGCCATGGAAAAACGTCACCGGGAAATGGAACAGCGTCATGAGAAAATGATGGAAAAAAGATTAGAGGCACAGGAAAGACGTTTAGATGCCCAAGCCAAAGCTATGGAAAAACGCGCGGAAGCTATGGAAAAACGTGTGGAAGAGAGAGAAAGGAAGAGGGAAAAGTTATTTGAGGAACGCGAAAATCAAGAAAAAGATTCTCACATTTTCTATTATTCATCAGATGGGGAAAACAAGAAATTCAAGATTAAAAAAACCATAAAAATCAAAATGCCGAAAGGCACTAAGATTAAAATGAATGTTCGTCACGGCGAAGTAAAATTGGCTGGAAATACCAAAAATATCAATGCTAGATTGTCGTATTCGACATTACTTGCAGCGACCATCGATGGGGATCAAACGACAATCATTACATCGTATTCACCTGTGAGTATCCAAAAATGGAACTATGGGCTGTTGCAGGCTGACTATTCTGAAAACGTAGATTTAAATGAGGTGCTCAACTTACGGTTGAGCGCCACATCTTCTGAGGTTACCATCAATAAACTTATGGAAAGCGTGGTCATAAATAATAAAATGGGTCCTCTTAGAATCAATTCGATCTCCAAGAATTTCAGGGAAATCGATGTGTCGCTCCAAAATGCGGAAATGACCTGTATTTTACCAGAGGCAGCATTTAGTATCAAGGTTGATGGAACGATGTCCAAATTGACCGCTCCGGCCAGTTTGAATTTGGATAGGAGCAAGCATGATAACAAAATTGTTCATACTGGGTACAATCTCAAAAACAATAGTGGAAAATCAATCCTGGTCAATTCAAAATATAGTGATGTGGTCTTAAAAGAATAGTTTAATTATTTGATCAGTGCCATATCCCAAACAAATGTTTCCTCCCTATACTTCGTCCTCCCTTAGATTATTTACGCTTAAATATTGAATTGCACCTTAGAGTTTTTCCATATTAGGAAGTGATTT
>CAZHJO010000068.1:0-9849 GCA_964532755.1 uncultured Maribacter sp.
TTCCAATAATGGGAGGCTTTTTTTGTGCATTATCCCAAATGCATGAATATTTGTGGAATTAGCATTACCAGGCTTTTAGACCTGAATAAGTTTTATTGAAATAATGGTTTATCGTATTTTTATTGAAGATAGTTTAATAATACGAGTATGCCATTATATCATAAATTGGGTAAAATACCCCAAAAGAGACATACTGTTTTCAATAAGCCCGATGGGTCCTTATACTATGAACAATTGTTCGGGACGATAGGTTTTGACGGCATGTCATCTTTAATGTACCATGTACACAGGCCAACTATGGTGAAGGAAGTTGGAGAAACCAGGGATGTGTCTCCCAAAGCTTCAGTGCCCCATAATATAAAATCGAGACTATTAAAAGGATTTAACGTGGAGGCTGAAACTGATTATCTCGAAAGTAGAAAAATAGTGCTTTTTAATGCTGATGTGAATGTGGCTCTGGCAGCACCAAAAAAATCAATGGCCAAGTATTTTTATAAAAATGCCGATGCCGATGAATTGTTGTTCATCCACAAAGGAACAGGGACCTTGAAAACCATGTTGGGTGAGCTATCTTTTGAATATGGTGATTATCTTTTGATTCCTCGTGGAATGATTTATCAAATTGAATTTGATAGTGAGGATAATCGTCTTTTGGTAACAGAGTCTTATAGTCCCATCTATACACCAAAAAGATATCGCAACTGGTTTGGCCAGCATTTAGAACATTCACCATTCTGTGAGCGCGATTTAAAATTACCAGGAAATTTGCAGACCTATGATGAGAAAGGGGAGTTCATTCTAAAAGTCAAGAAGCAAGGACAATTACATCATATGGTCTATGCTTCTCATCCTTTTGATGTTGTGGGTTGGGACGGCTATAACTTCCCATACGGATTTTCCATACACAATTTTGAACCCATTACTGGAAGGGTACATCAGCCGCCACCGGTACACCAGACTTTTGAGACAAATACCTTCGTAGTTTGTTCATTCGTACCTCGCTTGTATGATTACCATCCGAAAGCCATTCCGGCGCCATACAACCATTCAAATATAGACTCTGATGAGTTGCTATATTATGTGGATGGTGACTTTATGAGTCGTACGAATATTGACAAAGGCTATATTTCATTGCATCCTGCAGGTATTCCCCACGGACCACATCCAGGCACCTATGAGGCAAGTATTGGGAAATCCAAAACAGAGGAATTGGCGGTAATGATCGATACGTTTAGGCCATTGCAATTGACCCAGACTGCATTGGATATTGACGATGGCCAATATTACCGATCTTGGTTGGAGTAGGGAATGATGCTATATGCTATGCACTACATAATGAATCAGTGAAGCGGCCAATTTAGCAGTGTGACCATCAACATCATAGCTTGGATTCATTTCGGCAATATCCATACTTATCAGTTTTTTGGATTTTACAATAACCTCAAGGGTTTCCAATACAATTTTGGGCGTAAAACCCATTGGTGATGGTGCACTAACACCTGGGGCATAAGCTGATGAGAATCCATCCAAATCAATGGTTGCATAAATATGATCGACTTTCTGAATAAAATCAAGGAGTGTTCTTACGATTGATTTGGCATTTTCTATCGAAAATTCGTTGTTCTTAATATATTCAACCCCAAAATCGCTAGCCGTATTAAATAATGTTTTATCATTGGCATCTTTACGAATGCCCAAACAGAGGTAATTGAAAGTGCTGCCATTTTCCTGACAATCTTGTGCAATCTGATAAAAGGGTGTACCTGAATTATTGCCATTTTCATTAGCTCGCAAGTCAAAATGGGCATCGAAATTTATTATTCCTATAGTTTCGTTGGTACCGATATATTTACTAATTCCATTGTAATGGCCATAAGCGACATCATGTCCCCCTCCAATGATTATTGGAAATGCCTTATACGCCAAAAGTTGTGATAACTCTTGTTTCAAGAGGCTTTGTGCAGCTTCCATGTCACCGTTTTCACATTCAATATTGCCATAATCCACAAACCTCATATCAACATTCATGTGATTTGGCATTTTCCCAAGTTGGATTCTTATGGCATCCGGTCCATCAATAGCACCTATTCTTCCTTGATTGCGTTTTACACCCTCATCACAGGCATAACCTATTAATGTTACCGTGTTTTCAACAATGGAATCCACAGCGTCAAAATCGACCTTTTCGTGAAGATAGAGTTGATGATCTGATTTTCTGCCTATCCAGGTATCCGCTTTCGGTTTTTTAATAGTTGCCATAATCAATCGAATAAGTTATTCAACAGTTCATCTTTGACCAAATTTGGTAAAGTGACCTCCAATTCAGGAGTGCGTTCCATTTCACGTTTAATAGCGAACAATGCCTCTTCATTCCTTGCCCAGCTTCTTCGGGAAATCCCATTGTTGACATCATAAAAGAGCATGCTATTAAGTCGCCTTTTCGCATCTTCCGAACCGTCGAGTACCATACCGAAACCACCATTGATGACCTCGCCCCAACCAACACCACCACCATTATGAATAGAGACCCAGGTTGCTCCACGAAAACTGTCCCCAATTACATTATGTATGGCCATGTCAGCAGTGAATTTACTACCATCGTAAATGTTGCTGGTCTCTCGAAAAGGGGAGTCGGTTCCGCTTACGTCATGATGGTCACGACCTAATACCACAGGAGCCGAGATTTCGCCAGACTGGATTGCTTGGTTAAAGGCCTCAGCGATTTTAGCACGGCCTTCGGCATCGGCATAAAGAATACGCGCCTGCGAACCAACTACCAATTTATTCTGTTCAGCTTCCCTTATCCATGTGATATTGTCCTGCATTTGTTGCTCTATTTCCGCGGGAGCTGTAGTCTTGATTTGTTCCATGACCTTCAAGGCAATGGCATCTGTTTTTTGTAAATCCTCTGGCACTCCTGATGTGCAAACCCAGCGAAAAGGGCCAAAGCCGTAATCAAAACACATTGGCCCCAAAATATCCTGTACGTAGGAAGGATATCTGAAATCTGTATTGTTAGTAGCCATTACATCGGCTCCAGCTCTAGACGCTTCTAATAAGAACGCATTCCCATAGTCAAAAAAATAGGTACCCCTTGCCGTATGTTTGTTGATGGCACTTACCTGTCTTCGCAATGATTCCTGCACTTTTTCCTTGAAAGCCTCCGGATTGCCACTCATCATATCATTTGCTTCTTCAAAACTTAATCCGACAGGATAATAACCACCTGCCCACGGATTGTGGAGTGATGTTTGGTCAGAGCCCAAATGAATATATAAACCTTCTTCATTGAATTTTTCCCAAACATCAACCACGTTGCCAACAAATGCCAAAGACACTACTTCTTTATCTGTTATAGCTTTGTGTGCCCTTGCCACCAGTTCATTGATGTCAATAATCAATTCATCTACCCAGCCTTGAGCATAACGTTTTTGTGCTGCCGCAGGATTAACTTCAGCACAAATGGTAATACACCCTGCGATATTGCCAGCTTTGGGTTGGGCCCCACTCATTCCTCCCAAGCCAGCGGTCAAAAATATTTTCCCATTCGAGGAATCATTATTCTTCAAAACTTTCCGAAAGGCATTCATTACGGTAATCGCCGTGCCATGCACAATGCCTTGTGGTCCAATATACATGTATGAGCCAGCCGTCATTTGCCCATATTGTGTAACGCCCAAAGCATTGTATTTTTCCCAATCGTCGGGTTTAGAGTAGTTGGGTATCATCATTCCGTTCGTAACTACAACCCTAGGTGCTTCCTTGGATGAAGGGAACAATCCCATAGGATGACCGGAATAGATGTGGAGTGTCTGTTCATCGCTCATGGTGGCCAAATACTTTAAAGTCAAAAGGTATTGCGCCCAATTCTGGAAAACGGCTCCATTTCCCCCGTAGGTTATTAATTCTTCAGGATGTTGTGCCACAGTAGGATCCAGATTGTTTTGGATCATGAGTATAATACTAGCGGCTTGTGATGATTTAGCGGGATAAGCATCGATAGGCCTAGCATAAATATCATAATCCGGCTTGAACCTGTACATATATATTCTGCCATAATCATTCAATTCCTTCGTGAATTCCTTGGATAACTCTGAATGCCATGATTCGGGAAAATAACGAAGAGCATTGCGAATGGCCAATTTTTTCTCTTCCGACGAAAGGATCTCCTTTCGTTTTGGGGCGTGGCTTAGTAATAGCGACCGCTCCTTTTTTTGCGGTAAGCTAGTTGGAATACCTTGAAGTATCTGCGATTTGAAATTCACTTGTACCCTTTTTGTTTGCATCTTTATTCAGTGCTTATGTTTGTCATAAACCAGTTCCCCTTTTTTCCAAACCATACAAGGTTTAAAATTCCCCTGGTTGTATAATATCTCTTTGTAGTCATTCGTGTGGAAAATGCTGAGGTCGGCCAGGAACCCTTCAGCCAATTGTCCCCTATCCAATAATTTCAGAGCTGCAGCAGCACGGAATGTAATTCCTGCCAGTACTTCGGCATTGCTCAATTTTTGGAATGTGCCTAAAATAGCTGCTTGGGCCAATAGGTCACCCATTGGTGCAGAACCTGGATTATGGTCGCTGGCTATGGCCAATGCCCCGCCAGCATCAAGTAGTTTACGAGCAGGTGTGAAGGCGTAGCCAAGGCCTAAGGAGGCTCCCGGGAGTGCTACTGATATCACATGGCTATGGGCCAAGAGTGAAATTTCCCTTGCAGTACTGGCCTCTAAATGATCGGCACTTATTGCATTGTGCTTTACCGCTACTTCACTACCGCCAGTAGAAAACTGATCAGCATGAACAGTAATTTCGAATCCTAATGCTTTTGCCTTCTCGAAATAGGGTACAATGACTTCTGGCGTAAATGCACCTTCTTCAATGAAAGCGTCAATACGTTGGGTAAGGTTCTCTTCTTTTAACCTGGGTAACAGATTTGTCCCCATTTCTTCTAAATATTCCTCAGGACTGCCATCATAATCTCTTGGTAACATATGCGCGGCCAAGCAAGTAGCTACCAAATCAGGTGCAAGAGTTTCGTCAGCTTTCTTAATGGCATAGAGCATTTTAAGCTCTTCTGCCATTGAAAGGCCGTAACCACTTTTGACTTCAATGGTCGTTACTCCATTGGCAAGATGTCTTTTAGCCCTTTTTATAATACCCTTTACCAATTCTTCTTTCGTGGCTTTTCTGGTTTGCGTTACCGTATCCCATATCCCACCCCCGGCTTTGGATATTTCCTGATAGGTTTTACCTGAATTTCGCAGGGCGTAATCATTGGCCCTAGATCCTCCAAAACAAATATGGGTATGCGCATCCACAAATCCTGGAAGACACGTATGGTCTCCTGAAAGTTGATGAGTTTCAATTTCATTGTATTTCGCAGTTGTCAGCATTTTATTGAAATTCCCAACAGCGCGTATTTTTCCCTTCTCGATGAGAATTCCCCCATCTGCGACTATTTCCAATTTATTATCGGAAATAGCTCCTTTTAATGAAAGGCCTGTCATGGGTATGATTTGTTTAAATGGACCTATGAGTATCATTCAAATGTTTTTATTAAAATACTTCAAATTCATTGGAAAAAGGAGTCTTGAACGAAATCTTTTTCTCTTTTTTTGTTTTATTAATAACCTTGATAATGGTATGGTCTTTTATCATCGCAATTCCCTCTTCGATATCATCCGCAAAAACTCTATCTTTCTTGGCAAAAGAAACTCTTTTGCGAACTTCTTTGTGTACTTTGTCCAACAAAATCCCTGATTTCATTGGTTTTCTGTATTCAAAAGCCTGCGCAGCGGTCAATAATTCAATCGCCAAAATCTTCTCCACATTTTCAATGACCTTAAGCGCCTTTCGACCACTAATTGAACCCATGCTAACGTGGTCTTCCTGCCCTAGGGAGGTAGGTATGCTATCAGCACTAGAAGGAAAACACAAACCTTTGTTCTCGCTTGCCAATGCCGCGGTGGTGTATTGGAGGATCATATAGCCAGAGTTGATTCCGGTATCGTCCATTAAGAGTTTGGGCACCCCTGGACTATTGCCTTCCAACGCTAGATAGATTCTACGATCTGAGATGTTCCCAACTTCAGAGGCAGCTAAACAAGCATAGTCCAAAGCCATGGCCAATGGTTGCCCGTGAAAACTACCGCCACTAATCGTCAATTCCTCATCAATGATTATGGGATTGTCAGTGACTGAATTCAATTCAACTTCCAACAATTCTTTTAAATGCAACCATGCATTGCGCGATGCTCCGTGAACTTGTGGAATGCAACGCAGTGAATAAGGATCTTGAACACGCTCGCAATCTGCATGGGCTTGCATAATCTGTGAACCTTTCAATAATCGTTTCACTCTTTTGGCAACATGTACATTTCCCTTAAAGGGTCTCAGGCCATGTAGTTCATTGTAGAAGGGTTTTATAGAGCCCTGTAATCCTTCGATCATCATTGCGCCAATAATATCGGCCTGCGAAAGACAATAATGTAATTTTTCGACCACTTTTATAGCATGTGCAGCAATGAATTGAGTGCCGTTAATTAAGGCTAGACCTTCTTTTGGCCCCAGTTTTACGGACTTAAGACCCGTTTCTTTGAAAAGGGTTGAGGTCTCTATCAAATCTCCTTGATATTCAACTTTTCCCAGACCAATAAGTGGAAGAAATAAGTGGGATAAAGGCGCTAAGTCCCCTGAAGCACCTACTGATCCTTGCGAAGGTACCACTGGAATAGCATTATGCTCAATATGCCACATTATACGGTCTAAGGTATTTTCAGAAATACCGGAAAATCCTTTTGCAAGGGAATGTATCTTTAAGATGAGCATTAATTTGGCGATTTCCTTATCTATCGGTTTGCCTACGCCGACACTGTGACTTTGTAAAATATTGGTTTGGAGAATTTGTGTTTCTTCTTTCGATATTTTCGTGGTACAGAGCGGACCGAATCCTGTGTTTATACCATACACAGGATGCCCTTTATCCACGATGTTTTGGACTATTCCAGAGCTCGCATTAATTTTTGCCCTTGTTGTTTTGGATATTTGTATGCTTGTTTTTCCATTCGCAATAGCCAAGGCAGTACTTGCCGTTAGCCAATCTTCTCCGAATCTGAATGTTTTGGGCTCTGTGATCATTATGCATGTCTTTACCTATAAAAATATTGATTATTTTTGATAAGTACCAATACCAAATATATCATTAATCAATAACTATGGGTTATCAATTAGAACTTCGGCATTTCAATTATTTTTTAGCCGTCGCCGAGGAATTACATTTTAGAAAGGCATCCGAAAAGTTGTTTATTTCACAGCCAGGATTGAGTAGACAAATAAAGCAGATGGAAGAGATTTTGGATACGGGTTTGTTTATTCGAAACAAGAAAAAAGTCGCATTGACACCTGCAGGGGAATTTTTAAAATCTGAATTGGAATATATATTGAATCATTTGGAAGTGACCAAAAAACAATTGAAATCGATCCGTGACGGTAATTTAGGTGAAATTCGCATTGGGTTCTTGGGTTCAGCCATGCAAAATGTAATTCCAGAGCTACTGATTAGACTTAAGAAGGAATATGCTGGAATAAAGACGAATTTAGAGGAGCTTTCGAACAATGCACAGGTAAATGCGGTGTTGAGCGATAAACTCGATATTGGTTTTGTACGATTGGCCCGTGTTCCCAAAGGTATAGAACTAAAGCCCGTCTTCGATGACACCTTTTCTGTTGTTTTGCCTAAGGACCACAAGTTAAATGCTATCACTTTCAAGGGTCTGCAGCAGTTAGCAGAAGAGCGTTTTATACTTTTTTCCCAGGATTATAGTCCCTTGTATTATGATACGGTAATGAGCATTTGTGAGGATGAAGGTTTTACTCCAAAAATCTCACACAAATCAGTACATGCACAGACCATTTTTAAATTGGTGGAGAATAAATTGGGGTTGGCTATTGTGCCAACATCATTACAATACGGATTTCAAATGGATGTTAAGTTCATAGAACTCAAGAAAATTCGACAACGGGCTGTACTATCCGTAATTTGGAAATCGGACAATCGAAACCCCGCCTTACAGCATTGTATAGATCTGTTATTGAATAAGACTTGATTTTACATTTAAAAGAGATATTGATTTGGGCGATCTTGAAAAATAATGCGGATTGCTCTATGTGGGATTTTACAATGGGGAAGGTCCTGAAGGAATTAGAAGATCAATTGAAGATACTGTGGTTTGGATGGACTATTGCGGGTATTTTTCTAATTTAGCTTTTACCTTTTCCAAAAAATCATTTTTGTTATCGACATGTAGTAATAGTACATTACAATCCTCCGTAAAACCATACATCTTTTCTATTGTCTGTTTTGTTTTGAAGTATATTGATATATTATGAGTTATGCTTTCTTTTGATAAGCCTAGATTACCGATTTTAGTTTCTTTGGATTTCATCCCTGTGCTGCATGATTCGATTTTGTCAATTACATCCAAATGAATGGTTATATCCGCAATAAGTCCGTTTTTGAGTATCAATTTTTCATCAGTCAATTCTGAGGGTCTTTGGATCAGTGCTTTGATGTGTGCAAAAATCAAGAAGGCGGTATAAATACTGGTTCCGGTAAAAATCCATGCAGCAACTTGGCTCCATTTCATTAAAAGCATATGAAAGGCAAAGGTCTCGATAAAAACAACCAATAAAAGTGCCCCCGCCAAAGCGATACTGGCATTTTCCTTGTAATTGGTAAATTCATACTCGACCAACCGCTTTTTTTTCCATGAGAACAATGCATAGTATATCATTGTCATTTCTGAAGAAAGGAAAGCCGCAAACCTTGATTTTCCAAATAATTCCATTGAGGTCTTTTTACTATTAATATAGAAATCGGTGGTTTGGCCAGCGTGTGACTTATAAACCTTGAAACCTCGATACATTTTATGGATTAAAATGGAAAAAATTGTTAATTCTACAAGGGGTAAAACATAAGTCTTGATGTATTCTAAATGCAGTTGCCCGGTTTCTGGCAGTAAATAGGATGCAATAATAATTCCAGCAATGAAAAATGGAATCGCCTTTAGTTTTGAAATGGTACTATTTCGAGAAAGAAATAGGAAAAGAAGAGGAGCAATAAGTGTCAGATCGTACGTGATTCCAACCGCTATTTCTGGATATTGTCCTAACAAAGGACTCAGAGCGATTACAATTGCGGAGAGAATTACCAACAAGGGCAATCCGTAGGAAATCAATAGGATCTTGTTGTATTTTATCATAGAATAAAGCAATTAATCAAAATAAGGAAACAGAGCCCCTTTATATTCCCAAGCCTTTGAAATAAAAAGTCCTAAATAAACAATCGTAACCACGAACTTTAGAAAAGTCCCGGTCAAAAATCCGATAAATGAACCAAATGCGGCCTTAGTGGCCGTTTTTTTATCGGCCTTGTTCATGAGTTCGCCAACCAAGGCTCCAACAAAGGGCCAGATAATGATTCCTATAGGTCCCAATATTGGAAAGAATAAGGCGACCAATAACCCAATCATAGTCCCGAACATTCCTGCTTTGGTTCCACCGAACTTCTTGGTTCCCACCGCAGGAATAATATAATCCAACATAAACACGATTAATGCAATAGCTAAGGTTATTCCCAAGAACAACCAATCATTGGGTATTACTTTGGTAAGATATAAGAGCAAAAGCCCAATCCAACTAATAGTCGGTCCCGGTAATACCGGCAGAAAGCTACCAAGTATTCCTATCAACATAAATATGAATCCCATGATGAGCAAAGCAATATCCATTAAATTCCTTTTTTTGGTTTGACGAAGATAAGTTGTATTTGTTACATTATCCCATAATAGAAAT
>CAZHJO010000069.1:0-9788 GCA_964532755.1 uncultured Maribacter sp.
ACTGCCCCCAATAGCGATAAAATGAATATGCATGTAGCGTAAATTATGACGTAAAGATAAGGATTGGAAGGTGCATCACAAACCACATTACAAACCCACGCATTATTTTTATCTTAGTGCAATAAACCAATAGCTATGGATCTAAAACTATCAGAAATCAAATCCAAGGAAATAATACCCGGCTATCATGGCAAGCTGGTTCATACCCAAAATATGAGTCTGGCCTTTTGGGAAGTTGAACAAGGTGCTGAAGTACCTGAACATTCCCATATGAATGAACAGGTAATGCAGGTTCTGGAAGGACAGTTTGAGTTCACTTTAAACGGTATCACCAATATTTACAATCCTGGTGACCTGGTGGTTATTGACCCTCATGTGCGGCATCGTGGAAAAGCTTTGACCCCATGTAAACTAATGGATGTTTTTAGTCCAACTCGTGAAGAATACAAAAAATAATCGGTCATGGTAATATCACTTAAAGGAAAGAGTGCCTTAGTTGGTGGCAGCAGTAGGGGTATCGGAAAGGCCATTGCACAGCAATTGGCAGAAAGCGGAGCAAATGTGACCTTAATGGCTAGAAATGAAACCACACTAAAAGCCCTTATTTTGGATTTGCCAACCTCAAAAGGGCAAAAGCACGACTATCTAATTGTAGATTTCAATGATTTTGAAGCGTACAAAAAAACGATTTCAAGTTTCTTCATAAGAAAACGCATAGATATCCTAGTGAACAACACCCAGGGCCCCAAGGCAGGCGGCGCTACAATGATGAATATCCCTGACTATCAGGAAGCATTTGATGTGTTATTCAAATGTGCGGTTTTAACTTCTCAATTAGCCTTGAAGCATATGATAAAAAACCAATGGGGACGAATTATTAACGTGGCCTCGATTTCGGTAAAAGAACCGTTGTCCTATCTGGCATTATCAAATTCTATAAGAGCAGCCATGGTTACCTGGGCCAAAACCTTGGCCACTGATGTTGCACAACATCAGATAACCGTAAATAGTATTCTAACTGGGTATTTTGATACGGAAAGAATTAATGACTTAAATGCCTCAAAGGCCCAACAATTGGGAATTTCAATCGATGAGGTTAAAACTAGTATGGCACAGCAAGTACCAATGAAAAGAATAGGCAATCCGAGGGAATATGGCTTTCTTGTTGCCTTTCTAGCTTCGGAACAGGCCTCTTATATCACAGGTACCCAAATCCCCATTGATGGTGGATTGTTAAAATCATTATAGCCTATTAGATTCCTGTATTCTATGGAATGACATGCTTCGTTAAATATTTTCAACAAGCAGTTGACTCACTCAACCTGCCCTTTCGCTCATTTAATCTTGCCCATGGCACAGGTTTTGTAAACCTTTGTTATGTAATTTTATACCTATGAAATATGTAACCCTCATCCTCACCGTAATTCTCTTTTCGACTATGGCACAATCCCAAAAAAATAACGAATCGTATGAAGTGCTTTGGAATAGTGTACAAAAATTTGAGAAAGAAGCATTGACCAAATCGGCACTTGCAATTGTGCATAAAATATCTGAAAAGGCCAAAAAGGAAAACAATGCTGCACAGATTCTAAAGTCACTTTTATACACTTCAAAGTATGCCCTGACCTTGGAAGAAGATGCCCAATTGAAAATTGTTAATGATTTTAAGCAGGAAATAGCGAAAACCGAATCACCCACAAAAAATGTATTGGAGAGTTATTTGGCCAATCTATATTGGCAATTTTTTCAGCAGAACCGATACCAATTTTACAATAGAACCAAAACGGAAACAAAAATTGATTCTGTAGACTTTAGAACATGGGATTTGACCACACTTTTTGAAGAAATCAATATACATTTTCAAAACTCCTTGATGAATACTACATTGCTTCAAGAAGTTAAGATAGATGATTTCAAAGCCATTCTTCAAAGTCAAAAAGGGTCAAGTATCTACCGCCCCACTTTGTTCGATCTTTTGGGCCATACGGCTTTGGCTTTTTATAAAACCCCTGAAAGTAACATTACCAGACCAGCCGATAAGTTTGAGATCAATAATCCAGACTTATTATGTGAAACCACTGAATTCATTGAACAAGTATTGGATTTATCGGATAAGACCTCACTCCAATCAAAGGCCTTACTGGTATACCAGCAATTGTTAAGCTTTCATTCGACCAACAAAAATCTTAAGGCCTTAGTTGAGGTCGATATAGAACGAATGAAGTTTGTACATCAAAATGCTGTTTTTACCAATAAGGACCAACATTTTCTTGAGGTGTTGGAAAACTCGGCAGAAGCCACTTCAAAACATAAAGTATCAGGGCTGTACAGATATGAAATAGCCTCACTGTTCAATCAATGGGGCAATAGCTACAATCCTAAAATAAATACAGAACACCAATGGAAACAAAAAGAGGCCATTGAACTCTGCAATACCATAATAAATGCATTCCCAAAAAGTAGGGCTGCCAATAAATGCAAGGACCTTAAATCAAACATCTTTGCAAAGAGCCTTCAACTAACGGCCGAAAGGTTCATTCCCATTAATCAACCTTCACGATTATTGGTCCATTACAAAAACCATAGTGATTTGCAGCTAGCTGCGTACGAAATTAATCAAAGTGATTTGAAGGAACTCAATGAACTTTATCCTGAACCCAACAAGCTGGCTTTCATAAAAAAATTAAAACAGGCCAAATCGTGGCAAGCTACATTAAAGAACGAAGGGGACTTCCAAAACCACAGCACTGAGGTTTTGTTGCCTGAATTAAATAATGGTCAATATGTTATTCTTGCAACTCCACAGGATAATAAAAAATCATTTGCATATACTGATATTCAAGTCACTAATTTGGCATTGGTCGAGACCCAATCGCTTTCACACCATATTTTCCAAATCATTGATAGGAACAATGGGCAACCCAAAAAAGAAGCGAGGTTAGAATTATCCTATCAGAAGAATTATGACCGCCCTTTACTAACCAAATCGTTCATTACTGACCAACTTGGTTTGGTTACAATTCCGTTACCAAACCAAAGATGGACCCGTATTGGAACCATAATAAGTGCTGGTGATGACAGGGCCTATTTTGGGGACTATTACATCAACCAAAAAAGAAAAACGAAAACACTTCATAAGATAAACTACAATGCCTTCCTGTTCACAGACCGTAGCATTTATAGGCCTGGACAACCTCTGTATTTTAAAGGAATTGCTGTTGTACGCGAAAATGAGACCTCAACAGTCCAGCCCCAGACCAAAGTTACAGTTACGCTTCGTGATGCCAATTATCAAGAAATAGCCCAGCAAGATTTTAATACGAATGAATTTGGATCATTCACTGGCGAGTTCATCCTACCCAACAACGGACTAACAGGAAATTATTCGTTGGTGGTAAGTTCAAAAGACATCAACATCAATGGGATCGTAGAATTCTCGGTAGAAGAATATAAACGACCCAAATTTGAAACGACCTTTGACCCCATCACAGAAACGTACAAAGTCAATGATAGTATTTCAGTTTTTGGCAAGGCGATGGCATATGCTGGTAGCACTATTTCCGATGCCAAGGTGGTTTATAGGGTGAAAAGAGTAGTAAGTTTCCCTAGATGGTATTACTGGTATCGACCCTATTTTAATACTACTCCCCAAGAAATTGCCAATGGTGAGACCATAACCAATGCGGCCGGAAAATACGAAATCAAGTTCAAGGCCATTCCAGACAATTTGGTTGACAAAGAAGGTCTACCGATTTTCAATTACGAAGTCACTGCCGATGTTACTGATATCAATGGGGAAACCCACAGTGCAATTACTACGGTTCGCGTTGGGTACCATGCCATGACAGCTAATATTCATATTCAGGAATCCTTGAATAAGGATATAAAAGACAATACCATTACGATTAGCACCCAAAACCTTAATGGCCAATTTATATCAGCCAAGGGTACTATTAAGGTCTTCAAATTGAGAGCACCTGAAAGTGTACTTCGAAAACGCCCTTGGGAGTCCCCGGATTACAGTGGTTTTACTAAAACTGAATTCAACAGACTATTTCCCCATGATGCTTTTGGAGATGAACATCTACCCAGTAAATGGGATAAGGGTCAACGAGTCTTAGAGAAGGTCTTTGATTCTGGTAAATCTACTGAATTATCCCTGGGCAATATGAAAAGATGGGATTCAGGTAAATACATCATTGAACTCGAAACCAAGGATAAGTTTGGGCAAATCGTAAAAGATATGTCCACAATGACCCTCTGGAGCGAAAAGGACAAAAAATTGGCGGATAGGCAACTTTTTCATATAAAAACTGATAAAAATAGCTATGTTATTGGAGATAAGGTTGAGTTAATGGTATTGTCAAGTGCCGAAAACCTGAATGTTACCATTACTATTGAAAAGGACAAAAAAATCCTCGAAACCCTATTGGTGGCATTAAATAATGATTCAAAAACCATAACAGTGCCAGTAAACAAAGAGGATTTAGGCGGGTTCGGTATTAATTATAGTTATTCGGTCTATAATTCCTTTGTTTCTAACACTATCCCGATTGCTGTTCCATATCCTAAAACCGATTTGGAAATCGAGACCTTGACCTTTAGGGATAAATTGCAGCCTGGTGCCGATGAAACTTGGAACTTCAAAATCAAAGGACCAAAAGGCGAAAAGGTGGCAGCAGAGCTGCTTGCAAGTATGTATGATGCCTCCTTGGATGCATTTAGAGGACACTATTGGGATTTTTCCCCTATATACAGACCTACGTACTATTCCAGTTACTATAGCAATGCAAATCGGAGCTTTGGAACAACCTCATTTAAGGTATATAATGATTATATATTCCAACAGCGCTTTAAACCACAATATTTTGATTCATTCGATTGGTTTGGATTGCATTTTGGTCATGGATACGGACTTTATAGAGAACGAAGAATGATGAAAACAGCAGCTCCCATGGCTGCTATGGAAGACCGTGAGGCTTTGGAAGAAAGTGTAGCTGCCGAAGCAGATATGGTCGGTAATGTAGCAGGAATCGATAAATCTGAAGAGATCAAAGAGGAAAACAATCAACAAGAAAACCTGGGTGATGTGCAAATTAGGAAGAACCTTCAGGAAACTGCATTCTTCTTTCCGCAATTACGTACAGATAAAGAGGGAACCATTTCTTTTAGCTTTACCACCCCAGAGGCCTTGACCAAATGGAAATTGCAACTATTGGCCCATACCAAATCATTACAAAGTACTATCACCAATATGGAAACAGTGACACAAAAAGAACTGATGGTCACACCCAATGCACCGCGATTTTTAAGGGAGGGCGATAGAATTGTCCTAAGTACCAAAATTGCCAACCTTACTAAAAATTCGCTTTCAGGTATTGCACAATTAGAATTGACCGATGCATTAACCGGTAAATTGATTTCGCATAGTCTTTTGGTGAAAGATGCCGATGGTCCTCAAGATGGAATAGTTCAATCAGGACATCAATCATTCCAAGTAGATTCGCTAGATAATACCCAAGTATCTTGGCGATTGAAAATACCTTCTGATATTCAGGCCATTCAATATAAAATAGTAGCCAAAGCAGGAGACTTTAGTGATGGTGAACAGAACGTTTTACCAGTTTTGACCAATCGCATGATGGTTACGGAAACACTGCCGATGTGGGTTCGCAGCAATCAGACCAAAACCTTTGTACTGGATAAATTGAAAGACAATACCTCAACTACTTTAAAGCACCATAAACTAACGCTCGAGATTACTTCAAATCCTGCCTGGTACGCGGTGCAGGCATTGCCCTACTTAATGGAATACCCGTTTGACTGCAATGAACAGATTTTTGCAAGATACTATGCCAATTCGCTGGCAAGCCATATTGCGAATAGCAATTCAAGAATCCAGGCAGTTTTTGACCAATGGGCGAGTTCTGACGCATTAATTAGCAACTTGGAAAAGAGCCAGGAATTAAAATCCCTCCTTATTCAAGAAACCCCTTGGCTTCGTGATGCACAATCTGAAACAGAACAGAAAAAACGGATTGCCCTTTTGTTCAACCTCAATAAAATGAGGAGTGAAGAGGCAAATTCCTTGAACAAACTCAAACAGAACCAAATGTCTTCAGGCGCATGGGCTTGGTTTAAAGGGGGTCGTGCAAACCGGTTCATAACACAGCACATCATATCTGGATTTGGGCATTTGAACCACCTTTCTGTCACATCGAGCAGCGCTAAAATCCAAAACGATATGACGGAAAAGGCTATTCGTTATTTAGATCAGGAATTTATTGAGGAATATGAACGAATGAAAAAGTATGCAAGAAACCTCAATGAAGACCATTTGAGTTATACGCAAATACACTACCTCTATATGCGTAGCTTCTTTACACAATTCAAAATTTCTAAAAAGGTTGATGCCATCATGGCTTACTATAAAGGACAAGCCCAAAAGTATTGGACAAAGCGAAGTTTGTATGCCAAAGGCATGTTGGCCTTGATCTTACATCGTATGGATGAGCGCACCACTGCAAGTAGGATATTAAGGTCCCTAAAGGAAAATAGTATTATATCTGGGGAAATGGGTATGTATTGGAAAGAAAATACGGGATCTTGGTATTGGTACCAGGCACCCATTGAAACCCAATCTTTGATGATTGAAGCGTTCTCGGAAATTGAAAATGATGTAGCTAGCATCGATAATCTTAAAATTTGGATGTTGAAAAACAAACAGACCAATCAGTGGAAAACTACAAAAGCAACAACCGATGCAGTCTATGCGCTTTTGCTACAGGGAAGTGATTGGCTTTCAGTTACCGATGCTGTCGATGTCTTAGTGGGAGGTAAAAAGATCGAACCCTCCAAACTTGTAAATATTCAAGTTGAAGCGGGAACGGGATATTTCAAAACCTCATGGAACGGTATGGATGTTGAATCGAAGAAAGCGAAGGTACAACTCACCAAAAAAGGAGATGGCATTGCATGGGGAGCCATGTACTGGCAATATTTTGAGGATTTGGATAAGATTACCTCTGCCGAAACCCCCTTACAGCTTAAGAAAAAATTATTCTTAAGGCAATATACCAAAACCGGAGAGGAAATCACTGAAATTAGTGATAGCACCCGTTTAGCGGTGGGCGATTTAGTACGGGTGCGTATTGAATTACGAGCAGACCGCCCTATGGAGTTTGTACATATGAAAGATATGCGAGCTTCCGGATTAGAACCCATAAACGTTCTTTCACAATACAAATGGCAAGACGGTCTGGGCTACTACGAAAGTACAAAGGATGCCAGTACCAATTTCTTTTTCGACTATTTACCAAAGGGAGTTTTTGTATTCGAATACGATTTGCGCGTAAACAATTCCGGGAATTTCAGTAACGGCATAACGACCATCCAAAGCATGTACGCCCCGGAATTCAGTAGCCATAGCGAAGGATTTCGCGTCAATATCGATTAAGATACGTATAAGTCATTGAAAGTAAAACAATTGCAGTCCGACAAAGGAGTTAATAAATTCTTATCTTTAGAATATTAACAACTAAACCATTTTCATATGAATTCAAAAGTTTTTATGGTGCTGAGAATACTGCTTGGCCTTTTTATTCTCACTTTCGGACTGGATAAGTTTTTTCATTTTGTTCCTATGGACCACAGTGGATTGAGTGAAGCAGCAATGGGCTATATGGGTGGCCTAGCGAGTACAAATACGACCTATTTAGTAGGTGTAGTCGAGGTTTTGGCGGGATTGTCTTTCCTGTTGAACAAATATGGTGCATTGATGGCCCTAATCTTGATGAGTGTGTCTGTCAATGCCGTTTTGTTTCATGCAACTTTAGATCCCACAAATATCATGGGGGCAGCGATACTCATAATACTGAATATTGCCCTATTGTTCGGTTATAAGGACAAGTACAGAGATTTGCTTAAGGGATAAGCCGTAGAATTTACTTTATAATGTGGTTTCAACTTTAATTTGAAACCACATTTTTATTTCCTTGATTTTGGTGGAAACCTTGACAAAACCTTTTCCACAATTTCGTGTAACTTTTTTTCCCTTTCAAAAGGAGTCATATTTTCATTCAGATGGCTTTTACTTATGGCCTGCCAAATTAGCATATCTTTCTTACTGTCTACGAAATCGAACCGGATTTCGCGCTGTACATTTGACTGTCCAATGGGTATTCCCACCGAAACACCTCCACCAACACTTCTACCTGTACCTCCTACACCTACTCCAACCGTATTGTTTCTTGGTGTCTGGTAAATCCCACTTTGTATATTGACTAGAAAATCAGGCTCCTCTGAAAGTAGTAGACCTTCGGCCTGCATAGCCACATCCAAAATCTTAATTAATCGTTTTTCATCCAACTCACTCAAACCCGTTGCCAGGTCGTCGTAATAGTTATAGGTGGTATAATTGGTAAAATCGGTTTCCTTTTCATAATCTGTTTGCACACGGACCACGTGGCAAGATGTGAATAAAAGCACTAACAGTATGTATCCTATGCCTTTCATTAGCATCGTTTTACATAAATTTAAAGAAAAATAGCTGAGATTCGAACTTCTGTGAGGTTTAATCGTTCAACAACACCCAGAGCCTATCCTTAAGTTCTTGGATACCTAGGTGTGAAACCGAGGAAATAAACAGATACGGAACATCAGCAAAATCGGCATCCAATCCTATTTTCATTTCCTCCATCAATTCTTCATCGAGCATATCACTTTTGGAAATGGCCACTAACCTTTCTTTGTCTAACAATTCGGGATTATATCTTCTAAGCTCATCCAAAAGAATTTCGTATTCCTTGCTGATATCATTGCTATCGGCCGGTATCAAAAACAAAAGGGTCGCGTTACGCTCAATATGCCTCAAGAAATAATGCCCAAGTCCCTTGCCTTCCGCAGCACCTTCAATAATCCCAGGGATATCAGCCATAACAAAACTTTGAAAATCACGATGCTGTACGATGCCCAAATTGGGTTTTAGGGTAGTAAACTCATAATCGGCAATCTTTGGTTTTGCTGAAGTAATGGTGGCCAGTAATGTAGACTTGCCTGCATTTGGGAAACCTACTAAGCCAACATCGGCCAATACTTTAAGTTCAAGGGTAACATCAATCTCCTTACCTTCAACTCCTGGTTGGGCATAACGGGGTGTTTGGTTGGTAGAAGATTTGAAATGCCAGTTTCCGCGGCCTCCCATACCACCATCTAGAAGGATTTTTTCCTCACCTTCTTCGGTAATCTCAAAAAGCACCTCATTGTTTTCAGAATTTCGAATTACGGTACCCAAGGGAACATCCATATATACATCCTCACCATCTGCTCCGGAGCTTCGGTTTTTACTGCCGTGGCCACCATGGCCGGCTTTAAAATGCCTTTTGAACTTATAGCTTACCAAGGTCCACAAATTCTTATTGCCACGAACTATCACATGACCACCACGACCACCATCACCTCCATCGGGCCCTCCTTTGGTAATGTATTTTTCTCGACGTAAGTGCACAGAACCCTTACCCCCATTACCAGAGCTCGCATGAATCTTTACATAATCAACAAAGTTTCCTTCGGTCATTACCTTAATTTAATTACAGGTTTCAAGTTCAAGGCTGAAATACTGGTGGCAAATGTAATGAATTTGGCGGATGCAATCTGGTATGCAAATGTCATAGAAGTTAATGCTAAAACAATTAATACCCTAAGAACTACGAAACCTTGAATTTATGTCTCTATCCAAACTCTTTATCGATTATATAGGTTATTCCTTTGATTTCGGGCAAAACCCATGT
>CAZHJO010000070.1:0-4482 GCA_964532755.1 uncultured Maribacter sp.
AAATACCGATTTTCTGCTGTTTGGCACACAGGTTTAGAAGCAATGCGAATAGGAGGCATTTCAATTGCTTTGCTAATCGCACTAAGAAATCGGTCATAGGGAATAGGTTTCAATAAATAATCCACAACGGAATGCTCAAGAGCTTCCAATACGAATTCTTTATAGGCAGTAGTAATAATGATCTTGGGTGGGTATTTTAATATTTTTATGAATTGTAGCCCATTGATCTTTGGCATCTGTATGTCCAAAAAAATGAGATCGACTGAATGTGTTTGTACATAGTACAGTGCCTCAAAAGCATTTTCAAAAGACCTTAACAGATTTAATCCTTCCGTATTTTTGACATGCCTTGTCAAAACATCGATTGCAAGGGGCTCATCATCAATAATTACACAGTTCATAGTTTTACTAAAGGTATTTTTAGATTAACATGATAGCAATCCTCTGATTTATTTGTTGTCAAACTAAATCGCTTCTGATAGTGATATTTTAATCGTTGCTTAACATTTCGAATACCGATTCCATGTGTACTTTGCTCTTCTTCATGACTTGGAGCTATTGAATTCTTCAGGTCCATCTCCAGGGTATCCTCGAACAACTTGATTTCACAGTTTATCCAACATTTATTGTAATCTTTAGAGATACCGTGTTTAAAGGAATTTTCGATAAAGGGTAACAAGAGCAATGGAGGAATTTTTTTATTTGCTATTGTCCTTTCTGTAGACAGATTGAGTCGCAACTTTGAACCATACCTAACCTGTTCGAGTGCGATATAGTTTTTAATACAATCAAGATCGTCAACAATATTTACAAGTGGACTTGTCGCTTCATAAATTATATAACGCAATAAATCTGAGAGCATAATTACCATCTCCGAAGCGATTTTAGGATCGTTTGAAATTTGTGCATATAATCCATTTAATGTATTAAAAAGAAAATGCGGATGCAGTTGGGATTTTAACAGCTGTAGTTCATTCTCAATATTCGATTTTTCACGGCTTAATCGGTCCATTTCATGTTTTTCACGGTCTTTTAATAACTTAATAATAACAGCAAGTGATGAAACGATTATTAAATCCAACAATGGGGAGACAAACTTTGCTAGCTCATTTGGAACGATAGTGTTCTCTATTTCCGGGAAGTATAATGGATATACTGTTTTTAGCACAGAGATCCGCAGGAGAAAAACACAAACTAGGAGCAAAAAACCAATTTGTACTGCTGCCAGCCAATATTTTTTTCTTAATAAGAAGATTGGCAGAATTACTCCCAAGGTAAAATATACGCAAATGAGTTTTGCGGGGAGCGAAGCTAATTCATATACGATATGCAGCCCTAAATTCGGTTCTTGTACGTAATATATGGCCACAGTAAAACTGACATAAAAACACCAAAATATTAGATGATTAAAAGTTTTGTCCACGACAGGTAAATAATATCCAATCTAGCTTGAAAATAGCAAAATAGGCAACAAAAAGTATAAAATGCAATAATTTAGGTATTAACGACATAGAAAAGGGGCCCAATATAAGATGTGGGTTTTTTAGGCATATTCATAATCAATATAATTTATTTGGAATCTTTTCTTCGGGAATTGATCATGAATAATGATACATTAGGATAATTGAATGGAAATATTTTAGTTTTAGAATGGAAAACAAGAGAAGAAAGTTTATAAGGGATTTAGGCATCACAGGATTCGCTGCATTTTCATCTCCTATGTTTTTTTCGAAATGCAAGGAGATGTCTGGCCAAAGGGTTTTGGTTTTGGGAGGTACTAACTTTTTGGGTCCGGCAATAGTAAAATCGCTTCTGAATGGAGGACACAAAGTAACCTTATTTAACCGAGGTATTACCAACCCACATTTATTCCCGAATTTAAAAAGAATAAAGGGTGATCGTAAAAAAGGCATTGCTGGCTATGCCGATTTGAAAGACCATAGCGAGGATTGGGATATGGTTATTGATGTTTGGCCACAAAACCCGCAATTCGTTAAGGATGCGATTGACATCGTCAAGGAGAGAACCATACATTATATCTTCATATCAAGTATTGCCGTTTATAATGATTATGTGAACATTGGCATGGATGAATCCTCACCTAGAAGAAAGGGATCAAAATATGAGCCAGGTAACTACAACCTTAACAAAGTATTGTGCGAAAAAGTCGTTGAGGAAAACTTTCCTCATAACTTTACCATAGTAAGGCCAGGTGCCATCGTTGGTGACAGGGATTCCGGACCTTTTGGAACCTATGTCTTAAATCGTATAATGAACCGTACTGAAATTCTGGCTCCGAATGCCAATGATCCGGTTCAATTCATAGATGCCCAAGATATTGGAAATTTTGTCAATAAATGTATAGGCAATAGCTTGAAAGGTCACTTCAACCTGGTTGGTCCTGCTTCAAAAATGGGTTATAAAGAGATGATAACCAATGCCAAAAATGCACTCAAAAGCAATGTGAAGTTCCTATGGATGGATGCGGAATTTTTAGTTGCTGAGATGGAGCTTGAACCATTTATGCAAATACCTTTTTGGATACCTATTGAATCAGATCCAGAACCAGGGTTTTATCAGATAAGCAATGAAAAGGCAATCAAGGCAGGGCTGACATTTACAGACTATAGTGATACGGTAAATATAAGTTATGATTCTTTCATCCAAAAGAGATTTATTCCTGAAGAAGATTATGAAGTTGTTTTCGGGATTAGTGATAAAAGAGAAAATGAAATAATAAAAATATGGAAAGGAAAGTCATAAACCATTTCCTAAACCATGTATCGATCGATTCACTGAATCGTCTTAAAAGAAAGCTGCGCTAAGCGGGGCTTGTTGTTTTAATATTTTCACACCAATACGAAAGAAGTATGTTTTAGACTCGGATTCTTTGAATTAATTTAACTGGTTACCTCAGCAATCTAGCAATCATTTTGAGTTCAGTGGCTCAAATTGTTTTCTTCATTTCATATACTGTTCGGCTTGGAATAAGAAGTCTTTGGTTTACCATACGTATCGTTAAAGAAAAGTTGTACCGCCCAACTTCTCCCTTCCTGAGTTGCTTCCTTTAACTTAGAATGTACTAACGGTTCCAGTGGCGATATTCTTTCGATTAGTTGTTGTTCATCAACCTTAGGTTTCTACCACCATTTATATTGCCCGTTATATTTCATCCTATCCTCTACTATTAAAAAAAGGGTTAATAGTTCTACCTATTTTAAAATCGGGTTATAGTCTACACCATTAAAATGATAGGATCACTTCGTGGCCTATTTTGGTGTTTTTTAACTATGGTTTTAGCCATGGTATGCAGTTGAAAACAACATCAATTTTGCAGGAATATTAAATCCATTTGAAATGGCATTCTTAATTATAGCAGTAGCCGTAACGATTGCATTAGTTTTAATTATATCAATCGTTCATAGTGCATACAATTACTAAGGTTTATGCTGTTTTTGATTATCCCGAAAATATAGAACTTAAAAAAAGATGGTTATAATCATCTGGGCTGTTCATATACAAACTCAAATTCAGAATAATTTGTTGTAAAATTAGGTCATAATTTTATATTGTATTTCATAGATCATTTATGCATTACGTAGAAAAAATGATCCCAGAGGCTTCGCTTGATGTTAAATTCAGTTAATTTCAAGTTAATATTTCTTCCCTATCTGAAAGACAGACCTAATTGATGTTAAAACACACTGATTTACTAATTAAAATTGTTTATTGTATTGATCAAGAATATTACGCAATCTCTTGTAGTGATGCTCCTATTAGGTCTTACCTGGAATTCACAGTCACAAGATTTACATGATGATTCGAATGCAGCTTCAGTTAGCAATGAAGCGGATGCTACAACAGGATGGACGTCGGGTAGCGCAACCTTGACTTCGGAATCAGGGGACCCTCAATTGGGAAATTTCTTTTTAAGACTTGTTTCAAGTGCGGGCAGACGGTATATGAATTATTCCTTTAATGCCGATATTGGGCAGGATTACACCATCCGAATTTGGGCCAGGGAAGGTTCGCAGGTTTCCGCGAATCCACTACCGGCATTTGCCGTCTGGACTGGCATGTCTGGTTTTTCTAATACCGGGATTGTCGGAACCAACTGGACCGAATACGTATTCAATGTCACGGCGACTTCAACAACTCCACTAATCAGGGTCTATACCGGTAATTCTGGTTCTGGCGGTGTAGTGGGCAATACTGTTGAAATTGATAATATTTCTATTGTTCCATTTGGTGTAGATACTACCCCCCCCAGTGTTGTGATCAGTTCCACGGAGAGCAGTCCTACCAGTGCATCCCCCATCCCGGTGACCATCACCTTCGATGAGGTGGTGACGGGATTCGACATCGGGGATCTGACCGTTGGCAATGGCAATGCGGGGAATTTTTCAGGGACGGGCACCACTTATACAGTTGATGTTACCCCAACCACCGAGGGTACGGTCACGGTAGATATAGCTGCGGGAG
>CAZHJO010000070.1:4582-9740 GCA_964532755.1 uncultured Maribacter sp.
TTACCCCAACCACCGAGGGTACGGTCACGGTAGATATAGCTGCGGGAGTGGCTACAGATACCGCTGGCAATGGTAATACGGCAGCTGCGCAGTTCAGTATTCTATATCAAACTACAGATACCCAGGCACCTGACGCCATTACAGATCTATCTGCCGTTAATATAACCGATACGACAGCAGAATTGCTGTGGACTGAACCATATGATAATGTTGGAGTCACTGATTACGAAGTATTTCAGGATGGTTCAAGCCTTGGATTCACAGGTGGATCGATTAGTCACAATGTGGCAGGCCTAAGTCCTGAAACCTCCTATGCTTTTACAGTTTATGCTCAGGATGCAGCTGGTAATATTTCAGGTATTAGCAATATTGTCATTGTAAATACCACAGTTGTTCACTATACAACTGCTAATGCCAATCTTACAACTGTCGATTGGCGCGCACGAGATCTATTTGTTAATCAAAATCTGGGAATAGGGACAACAAATACTCAAGGCTACAGATTGGCTATAGCCGGTAATGTAATAGCTGAGTCAATGAAAGTTGAATTACAGGCAAATTGGCCCGATTTTGTTTTCAACGATTCATTTAAACTTCCAAGTCTTGAAGAGGTAGCACAGTATATTGAGGATAAGGGCCATTTGAAAGGGATTCCTAGTGCGCAAGAAGTAAAACAGACCGGAATTGACCTAGGTGAAATGAATGCCAAATTGCTTCAGAAAATTGAAGAATTAACCTTATATACAATAAAACAGGAATTGACCTTGAAAGCGCTGAAGGAGGAAAATAAAAAGATTCAAGTTTTAACAGAACGCCTTGAGGCCCTTGAGAGAAGATTAGAAGATAAATAGTATAAATTTTTAGGTAAACCGGTTATTGTGAGCAGGCTTTTTTTATTGGTAGCGATCTTTTTTTTTGTGTACTCGATCGAAGGGCAAAGTATTCGAAAGAACTATACAGAAATGACCGATTCGGAAAAGACGGACTTGGTCAATGCCTTCTACTCTTTACGCAACGGTCCAGATTTAGTAGATGATCTGGCAATATTTCATAGGGATTTCTTCAGTTTTGGTATTTCTCCAAATAGGGACATTCACCGCAACTTAATGGATGAACCGGAACATCAGATATTCTTTGCCTGGCATCGGATGCAAATTTTTGAAATGGAGCAGGCCATGCAAGAGATTAATCCTAATATCAGCATTCCGTATTGGGATTCTTCAATAGATCAATCTACTACATCTTCTTTATGGGACCAAGATTTTATGGGTAGTTTTGATGCCAACTGGGCACTGGGTAGAGACTTGGGCAGTGGAAACTTACCTTCTCCAGCACAAGTAACAGCATTGCAAGCCACACCTGGTTCGAACTGGCCGCCACCTACATCTGGAAATATTGGTTTTTACGCCTATGCCAATACTATGGAAAGGGGACCTGTTCATGTAGGAGCCCATGTTTGGGTAGCCGGGACAATGGGTGGGAGAAGTTCACCCAGGGATCCGGTTTTTTATCTGCACCATGGTAATGTAGACCGACTTTGGGATGAATGGGAAAAGGTTCAACTTCCTGGCCAAGGGTCGTTTCATATAACATCTACTACAATGCTTCGATATGATGGCACCTACAATTTTGATGGCGAGACACTTCCTCAGGTAGATCCTGATGTTATTGCTGATAATAAGGTTTTAGGGGTATTTTATGCTCAAAATCAATTAGCGGAACTTAGTGATTACACTGTCAGTATTTTTGGTAATGGTACAGATATAAGGCAGGCCTTTAACGCTCATACAGAAAGCTTTTATTATCAGTATCTAATACGTGTAGGAAATAGTTTTACAGTGCCAGCAGCTGGGAGGTGCCATATAGAATCTGTCAATGAGATAGAATTGATCCCGGGTTTTGAAGCCATGGCAGGATCCTCTTTTGTGGCCGAAATTGATCAGGGAACCATGGCTCCTTTATTTTTACTTAAGGAAGAAGAAACCAAGGATATAGTCAGCAATAAGATCCCATTTGATCTTAACGACGATGACCGGCTTGGTGTAAATGCCTATGATTTTACGGAAAGTATTGCGAATAAGGTTAAAGTAGCGGTATTTCCAAATCCATTTCTCCACAGTATCAATGTTCAGCTAGACACACAATTAGACACTATTAAAGTGACTATTTTTGATGTCACTGGCAAGATTGTTTATGTAAACAATTTTGAAGGACGAGATTCAATTAGGATCCAAGAGAATCAAAATTGGCCATCGGGAATGTATATAATTGAGGTCAGTTCTAATAATCAGACGCTGCTTGTCGACAAGATTATCAAGCAGTAAAATTGATATTTTGGTATCATGAGAGCCAATTTTGCGATACAGGAGTAACCGGGTGAATACCATTGTTTCCTTAGATCTTATATTGTGACCACTTAATTTAAACAATTACCATTACTTTTTTTTGGAGTATTTACCTGATACCATGAGTGTGGTAAGCATTTTTAAGAAATCAGCTCAAAGTAAATCAGCCTTGCGCTGCTACCTGTAATTCAAATGAAAGACCTTTCGACCCTTGCTAATTGTATTACCTAAATAATATTCCACATCATTTTCCTTTTAGGCATATTTAGTTCAATTTAAATGATTGGTTGTAAAACCAATTACAACAAGCCAATCGTTGAAAATATCAATTTTTATAGGGGTGACGGGGGATGAGATAAGGTGCTAGATCGAATATTTCAATTCCCGTCCAGACCGCAAATCAAAGCCCTTCAATTTCATGAAGGGCTTTTTACACTTAAAAAATTAAAAAATAGAACCATGTAATATGATAATTATAAGGCATTAAGGGACGAATTCGAAGGTATTGTGCAATTGGATTTATTTCAAAATTGAATATGCCCTTGGAGCAATCGATCGGACGAATTATTGTTTCGATTATAAGCCAAAATGGCCATTAGGAAGCAAAAAGAACTCTCAAAAACAATTTTAAGAGTTCTAAATAATCAGGGGGAGATTAAATCGAAAGAATTTTCATGCTTACACTTTCAATCGAATTCTCTTTTTGTCGGTTCCATTTTGTAAAGTCAATACGTAAGACCTGGAAACTTCATCACCAGTTTTGTATGATATATTGTACTTGTTTTGAACAATTGACCAATCTTCATGATTTTTAGACACAAGCCGATGGATTTCAATTGGTATTCTCACATTCTTTAAATACTTTTTTACCTTAACTATGCGGCCTTTATTATCATAGGTAACATTTGCATAGCCTTTATTTGATTTAAAAACCACTTTAAATTCACTTTTTCTTGAATCAAATTTTTCCGAATTCAGAACATCCCATTCTGAAATCAAGCCAGACAAATATTTCTCTACTTCATAAGTAGAATTTTCATGAACCATTGTCACATATTCTTTGTTCAATTCTAATGGATTTTCATTTACAGTTTCAGCCGTAGAATTTTTCTTGTTCTTGTCAATTGGTTCGGTGTTGTTTGCGAAAGCGATCACGGTTGTCATTAAAAATACTCCTAGCGTTATTCCAAAATAAATTTTCCTGGTTTTCATGATATATATGTTTTAATTTTTCCAAACTTACAGCGACTTTAAGGTAAATCAAAATATTTATGTTTAATGTTTTGTTAATAATATTAAACATAATTAATTTATTAGAGTCTATGCCCTTTAGAATAGGGGCTATGGGAACTTTATGTCAAAATCCTTGATAGGCTTTTTGGTCTTATTTGTAATCGCAGTATCAGAATAACCAGATGTAAGGTTATATAGAGGGTGGTTATGAGCCAATACGATAGTAGTGCGTTGTGTAAGTTCAGCATCTCACTTAATGAACCTTATATCATCCAATGTAACTGTAATTCTTCCTATGCTAGTAATACCATTGCCCCTGGTTATATTGGGGTCCTTTATACACATGGCAATCATGGACTTCTTATTGTTGATAACAATAGGTTAGAACGTTGCGACAAATCATTTACTTTCATTGAACAAGATATTTTTGACGTTCTGAATTGATGTTTTGAATTTGTACACTGCTGACATTTCATGCTGCATGGATTTAAAGGTTTTTATAAAAGCAATGGGGATTGCTGAGGTGAAAACCTCTTAGGATGTAACAAAGAGAGCTACAATGGCATTTTAATAATGTACAACAAAAAGAAATATTAATTGAACAAAAAATGTTCCTAATCATATTAAGTTGGGAACGATTTAATATGTCAAGGTTAAATTATGGATTGCAAATTTATGTTGAATACAAAATGCAATTCTGTCAAGATCGCAATCAAAAAGCGAATGGATCTACTTATTGGATTCTTGTCTTTTTCGTTTTTAAACTTGACGCATAAATAGAACGATGGGTTCCTATTGGACATCAAGAGGCATTAAGAAGCAGACAGCTTTCGGTAACATACTGATGGTGGCCGGGAGAAGACCAACATACTCGCCATCAACTTCTATACCGCAAGAATCGTTGCTCTCAAGCAACAATTCGTTGGCATTATGGTAATTGACCTCTGGGTGCTTAATTTTCACCCCTTTTTTCAAATTGCCGAGATTTTTCAGGTAGTCCCAGATGCTCAAATCCCCAAAGACAGCAACCTGAAATTCCCCATCGGTAAGCTTGGCATCAGGGGCGATGCAGATGGCATTGCCAAAGTAACGACCATTGGCAACAGCCATTTGAAGCAAATTACCCTTCCACTGCCATGTATTGCTTGTGCAACTCAACTCCTTTTTAGCATAGCTAAGAAATCCTATAATAATATGTTTATAATAATTGAAACCAGCACCTAATATACTTGATGACTTTTCTAGGGTTTGAGCCACTTCCGCCCCGAGCCCGACTCCTGCAATATTAACAAAGTAATGGGTTACTAGGTTATCTCGTAGAATTATTTTCCCAATGTCTATCCTTTGGGTAGTGTTGGATCGAATCAATTCGATCAGTTCTTCAACGGATTTTGATATGCCTGCAGTTCTAGCAAAATCATTTGCCGAACCCTGCGGGAGTAATCCTATAATCGGGTATTCAGTGGTGGGTGTGTTACTTTGCAACAAGCCATTGATAACCTCGTTCAAGGTACCATCGCCTCCAATTGCAATTATATAATCGCAGCCGTTTTCTACGGCTTGTTTGGCCAATTCAATGG
>CAZHJO010000071.1:0-9692 GCA_964532755.1 uncultured Maribacter sp.
TAAAAGTACGCCCAATGACCCTTAATCCTATAACCAAAAAAGGAATATTCACTAAAACAATAAGTAGGGAAAGCGGCATATTGGTAATTTCAGCAATCAAGAGGGAGATTCCGGTTGCTCCCCCGTCAATAAAACGATTCGGGAATAAGAAGCTTTCCAAACCGAAGGCAGCCGAAAATATGCCAGTGATGATAAAAAAAGAGTCTTTTATCATTAATTTGGTATCAATACCCTTTGACTCTCTTAAATTCTCTTGTTTTTTCATTGTATTGGCTTTAAAAAGTTCAGAGATTTTGAGGGTTTACTGCAAGACTATTGAACAATTTTGCCTTGGTCATATAATATTTGTTTTGTACCTCTATCCGTTTCATTTCTGCATCGATGAGTTTACTTTCACGGGAATTGATTAAAAACAAGGAACTTTCCCCAAAACTGAATTTGCGTTCCTCAGCGAATAAAAGGGTACTATAGTCGCCTACTATTTCATCAATCAATACATTCTGGGTATCATATGATTCCAATTCCCGATATACGGCAAGTATTTTATTCTCAAGCTGTATCTGGGCGTTATCAAAATCATATTGGGCATACTGTAATTTATATTTGGCTAATTTTAAATCGCCTCGCTCCTTTCTTAGAAATAAGGGTAATTGAAAATTAATACGCCCTTTGTATTGCTCTGTTTCAAAGGAATTGATGAATTCCGGTGTTTCCGTCAATAAATTATATTCCAAATCAATTTTAGGTAATAACCTATTCGCCTTCAACCGTTTTTCTACTCGTAATCCATCGATTTTATAACTTAATGATTTCAACTTTGGGTGATTTTCAATGGTAAAACTATCCAATGGTTTTCCTAAAATCCCAAGGGTAATATCAATATCCCCTTCGATATTGGTATCAGGAATCACATTGGGCTGTAACTCTATAGGAATCCCATCGTTCATCCATAAAAAGTTGGAAAGTTCTAGCGAACGCTTCATTAAATTCACATTGGCCTGTTCCAGGCCCAACGCCCTTGATTGCATTGCGATCTTTGCCTCCACCGTATCTATCGCGGCAATATCGCCAGCACTTGCACTGCTTTTTATCCCTTTGAATCTGATTTTGGCATTATCTAAAAAGTTTTGATAAATCATAGCCTCATTGTAGGATTTCAACCAGCTGAAATAAGCCAGAGTGGCCTCATAAAGAACCTGGTTCACCAACAAGTCCCTATCGGCCTTGGACTGATTGCTGAAAAATTTGGCCTTTTTAAGGGTGGCCATTCGTTCATTGATCCATAAACCTTGGCCAAGCGACATAGAGACTCCCGCACTATACAATCCATCGGAAGGAACAAATTCTGAAGGATCCAGGAATTGCCCCACATTCCGCTCATAATTTCCTTTGAATTCAATTCCATACCATGTGGGAATCTTGAAAGCGGCATTCAAACGCTCATAATATTCACTGCCTTTGAATTGTTTCTGGTCGTAATCAACTTCAATCTTAGGGTCAAAGCCACCTCGCGCCTTCATTAGATTTGCTTGGCCCATGCCCAACTGCAGTTCTGCCTGTTTTGTAATAGGGTGGTATTTCTTCACATAGCCTAAATATTCGCTGAATCCAAGAACGATTGAGTCCTGTGCCTGACCACTAAACATCATGCACAGAACAAAAATTAGAATGGCACTATAATTACGCATGCTTATTTCTTTTTAGAATTGGAATCAACACCTTGTGGTCGATAATAATTTGGTGGGAAACCATTCAATTGGCGCCATAACTCATACCAAATAGGCACATCTTCCAATAACGCAATGGTGTTTGCCCCAGAGCCGACTCGAATATCTTTTGGCCACTTGTGATCATCTGGGTCTGGAGCAAGCAACACCCTATACTTACCATTTTCACTGATAAAAGTTTCGATGACGACCACTACACCGCCATACGTGCCATAAGAAACATTGGGCCAACCGCTGAAGACTATCGCTGGCCAACCATCAAATTGAATACGTACTTTTTCTCCCAAATGGATCAATGGTAAATCGATAGGCTCGACAAAAGTCTCAACAGCCATATCGATATCGGCAGGCATAATACCCAAGAGTGCTTCACCCTCTTTGAACGTTTGGCCTATCCCTCCTTGTAAGGCCTTATTGATAAATCCATTTTGAGGTGCACGTATGTAGTACATTTCATTTCGCATCTCATAATTAGTGAATTCATTCTCTAGCTTGGTCACTTGGGCCTCAGAATCAAATTGGCTTGATTGTGCGGTGAACCTATCACTTTCGGCTTTTGAAATCTTGTTGATATACTCATTTTTCACCCGGCTGATTTCAACCTGGGCATTTAGTACTTCGTTCTTGGTAGCAAGCAGCTTATTTTCTTGGGAAATCAGTTGAGCTTGGGTCTCCTGCAATTTGAGTCTCTTTTCTTCAACATCCGTAACGGCTTTCAAACCTTCTGATTGTAGTTGAACTACCCGGTCGTACTGCCTTTGGGCGATACTAATATTCGTCTTTGCCGCCTCAAGGTCTATACTATCACTTTGTACCATTAGATTTGCCTGTAATAATTTGTTCTTTGCCTGTTCCAATTTCAATCTACGTTCATTAGTCAGCGCAGAAATCTGATTGCCCAACGCTTTTACCTTGCTTTCATAGGAAGTAACGGAAGCTGATTTCGCCTTGATTTGCTGACCTGTGCGTTTTACGAGATTTGGATCGAAATATTCGTTCTTAATTTCAGAAATGAATAAAATAGTATCCCCTTTTTTAACATAGTCCCCTTCTTGTACGTACCATTTTTCAATACGCCCCGGAATAGGGGACTGTATGGTCTGAGGCCGCTGGTCAGGCCTCAAGGTGGTTAAATAACCCTTGCCACTGACATTCTGGGTCCATGGAAGAAAAAGAATCAAAAACGCGGCAATGGCAAAGGCCAACAAAAAGCGGTTGAAGTGCTTATAATCACGCTCATGGAACACTTTCTGAGCCGATTTGAAGCGATTCAGATTCACCTTTTTATTGAGTTGATTATGTGAAATATTCAGCATGATTTACTATTTCTCGTTACTAATTCGACCATTTTCCATGGTAATGATTCTTGTACATTTGTCGGTCCATCTCAAGTTGGAACTAACCACCATCAAGGCCCAACCATTTTCAGGCTTACTCAGGAAGTTTATGATCCTAAGGGCTTCGTTTGGATCAAAATGATCTAATGGATCCTTTAAAATCAGAAGTTTTGGTTTTCTAACTATACTGCGGGCCAAAACAATTTTCTTCGATACTGTCGAAGGAATTTGCTTTCCTTCAGGATACAATACGGTTTGCAATCCCTGAGGTTGTTCTTTGACAAACTCCGTTAATCCTACACTATCCAAGGCCCAATAAATATCTTCCTGTGGAATACTTTTATCACCAAATGTGATATTATTCATAATAGTCCCCTCAAAAGGTGATTCTTCAGGTAATGACTGACCAATATGTGATCGATAATAATTTAAGTTAGCCGCTTTTAATGAAACGTCATTGATGAAAACACCCCCAGAATCGGGTTCAAGAATTCCCGCAATGATCCTTAACAAGGTAGATTTGCCAGAGCCACTTACGCCTTTAAGAAGAATAGTGCAGCTAGGGGTTATTGAAAGACTAACTTTATCAATTATTTTCTTGTCCCTAGCTGGAACCTTATAGGAAACTTCATCCAATTGAATAGTAAAGCCTTCGTTCACTCCAAAGGGTTTCTCACCTTCTTGGGATTCAAGATCTTTGTCGACTACCTGACCTAATTTCTCTAAGGAAGTCAGCAGGTCATAAAAGGTTTCAAGCCCGGTAATCAATTTTTCAACCGAGCTGATAACCAGAAGAATAATAATTTCCGCAGCTACAAACTGGCCTATATTCATCTCCTGATTCAAGACTAAAAGTCCTCCTATCAACAATAATCCCGCAGTGACTAAGACCTTAAAGCCGATCATTTGAATAAATTGAAGCACTAGGATCTTAAAGTGGCTTTCACGTGCGTCGAGATATTCTGTAACCAATTCATCATTCTTGTCAAGTGCGTGGGAAGTCTTGCCTGAAAGCTTAAAACTTACAATAGATCGTGCAACCTCCTGCAACCAGTGTGCCACCTTATACTTGTATTTGGACTCTGAAAGGCTTGCATCGAGTCCCTTTTGAGCTGTAAACTTGAAAACTACGTATATCAAGATCAACAAGAGTATTCCGTAGATAATAAAAAACGGATGGTAAAAAGAAAGCAGAAGAAGTCCAAATATAATCTGCAGTAAGGCAGCCGGAAAATCAATCAATATTTTTGATAAACCCTTTTGAACGGTTAACGTATCGAAAAAGCGATTGGCTAGCTCGGGTGGATAGTAGTTGTCTAACTGACTCATCTTGATTTTTGGAAAACGATAAGCAAACTCAAAGGAAGAACGCGTAAAAATCTTTTGTTGTAGGTTTTCAATGATACGTATTTGCATCAGCTGCAATACTCCAACGAAAGCCACACCCAATGTTACCAAAATTACCAGAACGATCCAAGAAGTACTTATCTGTGCACCCTGAATTAAGTTTATTATGGCTTGAATACCTAAAGGCAAGGAAAGGTTAACAATTCCTGCAAAAATTGCATAGTAAAAAACTTGAAATACATCTCTTTTATCCAAGCGCAGCAATCCCATGAGACGCTGCCAGGCAGTCAAAATAATTTTGGACATTACGATTATGATTTTAGTAACGTGAAGACTAGGTTTTGAAAATAAGCCATAGGACTATTATCCCCATGACAATCGGTCAATGAAGGAAAATGGTCTTTGAGAAAATACTGGTGTAAGGAACCTTCCAATATAGTACTGGCAAGACTTGACGGATATACATAATCATCATCCACACCTTGGATCATATCACTTATCCGATTTACAAGTCGCTTATAAATAACAAAATATCCCTCTTTATTTTCATCGTCAACTTCCTTGGTCAAATAGGACTTCGAATACTCATTGATAACAATCTTACTTAATGTGACCTCATTTATATGTGAAAAGGAAGAATCCTCTTCAACGCTTTTGGTTACGATTTCAATCGCTTTTTTAAGCTTTTCACCTGGGTTGGCAATACTGTTTGTGGCGAATACCAATTGATACTCCAACCACCCCCAATACCAGGAAGTTAAGTATAACAACAATTTGTGCTTGTTTTCAAAATAACGATAGATAGAACTTTCGTTAGACCCAATCTTAATACCCAGCTTTTTAAAGGTGAAACTCTCGAAGCCCATATTGTGGATCATAAGAATACTTTCCTCAACTATGCGTTTTCCTAAATCAGAGGATTCAGGATCTTTCAAAAAGATTTTTTCGTTGATGTTGATTTTAATAGATTGTAACAAGCGTTCCATTGATCATTGTTTTAGATTGAACAAATATAATAGTATTACTATCAATATATAATAGTTTAACTAATTTTTAACGATAGTGATGCTTTCCATTGTATATTTGATTATTAAATTTGTATACAAATGGATGTTTCAACAACTAAATAAATTCATCATGAAAAGAGTTATCATATTAATGACCTTCTTTATCTACACGGGAATGTTCTACGGTCAAGAAAATGAAACCCCTATACAAAAAGGTACGGTTCTAACCCTCGGTAAACCTTCTTACGGTCTGGATTATAGATATATTGACTTTCCAAAAAGAAATATCATTATCAAAAAAGGTGCTATTGCAAATTTCAATAATCTTGTAGGTAAAAAGGTTAAAGTTGAAAACGTGATTTTCGATAAACAGGGAACAACCAAAACCATTCTAAAAAGAAACGACGGACTTCATTTTTTTCGATTTTTTCCTGTAGTAAAAGCCGATTTGAAAAAAGCAATTGCAGCAGGTGAATTAAACAGCATTAAATGAAGAAGACTATCACCTAGCAACAAATTTGTTCTCTAACCACCGGTGTAAAGCACATTTTCTTCGCTAGTTATGTGAGTTCTATTTTACCGGTGGTTTTTAAACTTAAGTGTATCACTCATGATTTTGTCACAAAGCAACACACTTACCCAGGATATCTTGGCCGCTCGAAAGGAAGGTTACATCAGCGAATTCTATTTCAGGAATGGAACAATCAATTGTCGGACCACCGCGCAGTCTTACAACCATGATGATTGTCTTTTGGTTGAATACTGCAGACATGAAGGAATGACTGACCCAAGCGATTCCTCAATTCTTTTTTTAATCCAATGCAAAGACGGAAACAAAGGTTATTTGAGTAGCGCCTACGGTATTTATGCCGATACGGATCTTATAGATTTTGTTCTTTTGCTGAAAAGAACCGAAAATACGTGATTGTTTTTACTTATTGCTAGCATACATAGTTGCTTGCAAGGAAGAACAGACACGGAACATTACTGCGGTAGCAATCAACTAAGAGCTCTTCTATTGACGCCGAAGTTGAAAAAAATTACTTGCATAAAAATTCAAGCTTCAAGTAAATTGGAGTGAAATCCCGACATACTTAATAAGGGGGAAAAATACCCTTCTATTTCAAGCCATAGTCAAGGTATTAAGAATAAAATATCCTTAGCACCTCTTACAAATCGATACCGTACCTTATTTATTTGGGCGAGAATCAAACCAGTGAAATTGGTTGGAAAGCAGTAGTGATTCAAGGTATACCAATGAAAATTCAATTTATCCATATCTTTATTGAATAAACTTAAAAAATGGATAAACACAAATGTGCATGGTGTGTAGGAGATGATCTTTATGAGGCATATCATGACCATGAATGGGGTGTTCCTGTTAAGGATGATGACACCTTATTTGAATTTCTTGTTTTGGAAACTTTTCAAGCAGGTCTTAGTTGGCTTACCATACTTAGAAAGCGTGAAAATTTTAGAAAAGCCTTTGATAATTTTGACTATAAGAAGATTTCAAAATATTCCGAGTCAAAGATAGCTGTACTATTGCAGGATGAAGGAATTATTCGGAATAAACTAAAAGTTCGAGCGACCGTAACCAATGCGATGGCATTTCTGAATGTTCAGGAAGAATTTGGTAGTTTCAGCAGCTATATTTGGGGCTTTGTACATAACAAACCGATTAAAAACCAATTCAAAAACCATACTGAAGTTCCGGCCAATACCCCACTTTCGGATACGATAAGCAAAGATCTAAAAAAAAGAGGGTTTAAATTTGTGGGCAGTACTGTGGTTTATGCTCATATGCAAGCCACAGGAATGGTCAATGATCATGAAATCACCTGTTTTAGATATAATGAAGTTTAGATTCACCTTTAATGAAGATTTTTAAAAACCAAAATGTCCGAATTTATTCAAACATTGGAAATTGAACTTATCCGCAACTCAAATGCCAAAATCGCAGCAGGCCAAAAAGCGTATATGCGCAATCAGTTTGAGTTTTATGGTATTAAAAGCCCATTGCGCAGGGATATACAAAAACCTTTTCTAGAAAAAAATTATTTACCTCCCAAATCTGAATTAGAACAAATTGTAAAAACCTTATGGAACAAACCTCAGCGGGAATTTCAATTGATAGCCCAAGAACTAGTGTTTAAATACACGCGCCAATTAGAAGAAAATGATATCGACTTACTTGAGTACATGGTAACCCATAAATCTTGGTGGGATACTGTAGATTATATCGCGGTCAAGTTAATAGGCACTTATTTTAATCGCTTTCCTAATCAAATGAACACCTATCTCGAAAAGTGGTTGGCCTCTGATAATATTTGGTTACAACGTTGTTGTTTACTTTATCAATTAAAAAGCAAGGATAAAATGGACACCCAGAGATTGGAATACATCATTAAAAGGCTTTTGGGATCACATGAATTTTTCATTAACAAGGCTATCGGTTGGGTGTTACGGGAATATAGCAGAACAAATCCTAAATGGGTTCGGGAATTCACCGAGAACAATGATTTGCCCAAACTTAGCCAACGGGAAGCGATGCGATTAATGAATTGATCTAGTTCCCTTTTAATATTTCAATGAATTCCGCTCTCGAAATTTCCTCCCCACCAAGACTTTCTAAATGCCTGGTGTAAAGTTGACAATCGATAAGCCCATAATTTTCTTTTTGGAGTTCTTTTGCCAATAGAATAAATGCGAATTTTGATGCGTTGCTTACTGAGCTGAACATACTTTCCCCACAGAATATGTGGCCCAAATCAATACCATATAGTCCCCCGACCAATTTAGAATTCTCCCAAACCTCATATGATTTTGCATATCCCATTTTATGCAAATCAAGGTAGGCTTCCTTCATTTCATTGGTAATCCATGTTCCCTCTTGGCCCTCTCGCCTTACCATTGCACATTGATCCATCACCGCTTCAAAACAAGTATTCTTGGTTAAACTGAATTGTTCGCTTTTCAGGACCTTCCGCATACTTTTCGAAATCTTGATACGCTCTGGAAAAAGAACCATTCTTGGATTAGGACTCCACCACAAAATCAGTGAACCTTCGTTAAACCAAGGGAAAATACCACTTTTATAAGCGAGCAATAAACGTTCAGGCGAGAGATCTCCGCCCACCGCCAATAATCCCTCTGTATTTGCATCTTCAACCGATGGGAAATACAGCTCATTGGTCAGAAAGGTCAAGGGTTTTTGGGCGCTATCCTTTTTCACGAACTCAGTTTTATCTAAAGTTACAGAAATTAAAAAAATGAATGCCTAAATATAAATTTGAATACAAAAAAGACCCGATCTACAGCAGGGTTAGCCCGCCAGAACGGAAGGGGAGGTTCAACTATCATTTAGAAGAAGTCCTATGGATGATTTTACAAAATATGCTTCCCTAAAATGGAAGATCATCGTGATCTTCATCATTTATATTATCTGCTGGTTCAAAAGCATCCATTGGAGGCACTGGCGGAATATCGGCATTGGCTTCAGTGGTCTGAAGATTTTCTATTCGCCATCCTTGGATAGCATTAAAGTATTTTACTTCACCCTGCGGGTTGGTCCATTCGCGACCTCTTAGATTAATGCTGATTTTTACATCTTGGCCAACATTGTAGCTATTAAGTAAATCGCACTTGTCTTGTATAAACTCAACCAATATATGTTGAGGATATTGCTCCTCAGTCGTAACTACTACTTCTCTCTTTCTAAAACCATTGTTTCCAAAAGTTTTAGTTTCATCGATCATCTTAATTTTTCCTTGTATTTCCATGTTTTAATAATTGTGCAATCTGCGTTTAGTATTTAATTTTCAATTTTCTAAGTTGGAAGCCCTAATAGGTATGTCCCTTGTTTTTTTCCGTTTTTCTTTTTGGCATGGCCTTTTTCCCAAGTATAATTCTCAGAACCTAATCCCTGAAGCAATTGATCCAAATCCTTTAGTGTATACATTCTCGGCAATGAAGCTTGACCATCCCATGCATAACATATCGGGATTATAGGTATCAAATAGGTAAAAACAATTTGTCGCCAAGTTAAGGGTTTTACAAAAGGTGTCATAAAAAGAACCATAATAATTAATATGGACAAGGACAATGGTAGTAATAACCACCAAATAAGTAATGGAATATTATTATCCCCCATTTCATAAATCAAAATGGCTTGGTTGGTTCTTTGAGCCGATTCCAATATTGCCCTTGCCTTTTTTGGCGGCATATGATGAAAGCAATTCACCATGGTTTTTAATCCTTCTGGTGCTGTACCT
>CAZHJO010000072.1:0-9603 GCA_964532755.1 uncultured Maribacter sp.
ATACTGCATACCATCCAAGAAAAACTGCAACAATTCAGGATTGTCAAGGCTTTGGGCATTATGCGAGGGTGAACTGTAAAAAACCCTTCCTTTACCATGTCTTTTGATCCATGAAACATAATTGATTTTACTACTGACGGCTTTTTTTACATCTTCCAATTTGTCAACCTCAATGTAAAGCAAAGGTCTAAAGTTGTGTTCGAAATAGGCATTTTTGAAAAAATATGGTTCATCCACATGGGTAAATCCATTACCCTTGAAAGCCTTGACCATTGGATGGGTCGAATCCACTTCCTTAACATGCATTCGTTGTTGTTTGGGATGGTAATCAAAGCTTCCTCCTGTCATAGCACTGAAAGGCGCAGAATTGTTTTGTACCACAATGGCACCGTGGAGTAACATTAGGCCCCCACCTCGCGCAACATAATCAATAAGGTTCATTTCATATTTTGGTGCTTCGATAACTATTTGCTCTTCGGTAAGGGATGTGTTTGCTTTCAATAGATCATAAAACAAATCCCGTTTAGGTCCTATTGGATTTGGATTATTAAGGATGACCGCATCATATTCTTTAAGATTTTTATTATCGAATTTGTCGATATCATAACCCACATGTATTTCAAAGGCCTGGGATTTTTTAGCTAGGATTTTCAGCATTTCAATATTATGCGGAATTGTCCAGTGATAAAATCCTGTTGCCTTTGAGAAAACCAGGATTTTCTTTTTACTCACATTCCCAACAGTAGGCTTAACAGGGGCAATGCTTTCTATTTTTGAGCGCCATTCATCACTAATTTCAAAAGCCTGATGCTCTTGGCAATATATAGAGCACGCGAATAATAGTATAAGGGGGAAGAAAACTACTTTTTTCATTAATTAGGTATATAAAATTGATTTTTTAATATCTTTCTTAGAACTAAAGTTTTTTATGAAACTAGTTGTAAATTAACACAAACTTTTTGTTTGGCATTTAGTTAAATGAATAAAATCTACTATTTGGTAATCCCTGCCCTAGTCTTAACAATGTTGAGTGGGTTGAGCTGTTCTAACGATAAGATTATTCATTTAAAATTGAATGACGCTTTGAATGATATAGCTGAATACCCTGTTTCTTTGGATTTGGTTGGGTTTGAAGAATCGTTAGCATCCAAGGATATTGGTCTGTACCAAAATACGGAAGGTGGTTGGGAATCGGTTCCATTTCAAATTAATGACCACAAATTGTGGTTTTTACGTAAAGGAATTTCAGAGGAGTATATCATAAGAAAAGGCGAGACCGGTATATCTAAAGCAGATGTGAATACCCGAAAAGAAGATGGAAATTTGATTCTGTCAATAAAAGATAGGCCTAAGCTCACCTATAGATATGGAATTTCTTATCCTCCTAAGGGTATTGATTCCATATTTAAAAAATCCGGATACATTCATCCTGTACTATCGCCAAAAGGAGATACCCTGTCGCGAATTCAACCTCCGGACCACTTTCATCACTATGGCATATGGGGCCCATGGACACATACCAGGATTAAAGGACAACAGGTTGATTTTTGGAATTTGGGCGATGCTAAAGGAACAGTACTTTTCAAGAGTTTTAATTCCACTACTTCAGGCCCAGTTTTAGGATCATTCAATGCAGGACAGGAACATATTGATCTCATCACTGAAAAAGAACCTCAGGTTGCCTTGGAAGAAAATCTTATGATAACACTATGGAATTTGGATAGACCTGACCGATATATGTTCGATTACAAGACCTGCTTTAAATCCCCTTTGGAAAATGGTATTCTATTTGAAGCATACCGCTATGGAGGAGGTATTGGTATGCGGTTTACTGAAAGATGGACAGCAGATAACTGTTCAGTATTGACATCAGAGGGTAAAGATAGATTATCAGCGGATGGGACAAACGCCAAATGGTGTATCGTCAAGGGCGAATCATCTGATGGAAAAAGGACCAATGGTATATTATTCATGAGTCATTCCGAGAATCGAGCGCATCCTGAGCCTATGAGAATTTGGCCCATTGATGCCAATGGTGGGAGAGGTGATATGTTTTTTGAATTTTGTCCCATTCGACATAAAGAGTGGAAAATTGAATCCCAAAAAGAATATCAGCTAAAATATAGAATGGTTGTTTTCGAGGACGATCTGACGGCCAATGAAGCTGAAGAATATTGGCAAGCCTTTGTAAAAGCACCAAAAATGAGTTTAATCGAAGATTAGAAAATCAAGATATTATGAAAAGAAGGAATTTCATCAATAAAACTGCCTTGGGTACAGCAGCAATAACAGGTTTTCCCACCATAGTGCCAGCCCATGTTTTGGGAAAGGATGCACCAAGTAACAAGATAAATATCGGACAAATTGGCTGTGGGCGAATAGCACGTGATCATGATATCCGGGATACGATTCGTTTTGACAGTACCCGATTTATTGGGGTTTGTGATGTTGATTCAAAAAGAGTATCGGATGCAAAAGTTCTTGTCGATTCTTTTTATAAGGAAAAGACGGGAAAGGAAAAGTATATGGATACTAAAATGTACGGGGATTATCGCGAGATGCTCTTGAACAAGGACATTGATGCGGTGATTATTAGTACCCCAGATCACTGGCATTCGCAACCCGCTATGGAAGCAGCGCTTGCCGGAAAAGATATCTATCTTCAAAAACCAACTTCGTTAACCGTTAAGGAAGGGCAGCAACTGCGCGATTTAGTTAAGAGCAAAAATGTGATTTTACAGGTTGGGACACAACAGAGGGCAATGCCACAATTCAGGGTTGCAGCTGAGCTGGTAAGAAACGGGCGTATAGGAAAAATCCATACGGTCAAGATTGGACTGCCCGGAGATCCTGCAGGCCCTGAAGCTCAGGAAATGCCAATTCCGGATAACCTGAATTTTGATATGTGGTTGGGATCTACCCCAGAAGTACCTTACACCGAGATTGGGGTACATCCTCAAAACGATTATAGTAGACCGGGTTGGTTACGTCAAAGAAATTATGGAGCAGGAATGATTACAGGATGGGGTCAACACCATTATGATTCAGCGGCATGGGGAATGAACACTGAAATGACAGGCCCTATTTCCGTGGAGGCATTGGCTGAATTCCCTAAATCTGGGTTGTGGGACGTTCATGGCGATTTTTTGGTGAAACAAGAGTATGAAAATGGAATAACAGTTTACACCAGTGGCGGTTATACCAACGGTATTAGATATGAGGGAACCGATGGTTGGATTTTTGTTTCCCGGGGCGCATATACAGCTTCTGCCTCTGATCCTGTGGATAAAGAAAAAAGCAGCAAGGCATTAAATGCTTCAGATCCCAAGATATTGACTTCACAAATTGGGGAGAACGAGACCCATCTGTATAAGATAGATGATCAGCATGGCAATTGGTTGGAATGTATTAAAAGTCGAAAAGAACCCATATCACCTATTGAAAAAGGGCATAAAGCCTGTGCAATTTGTTTGATAAGCGATATAGCAATGCAATTTGACCGTAAACTTGAATGGAATCCGGAGAAAGAACTATTTATAAACGATGATGAAGCCAATGCAATGCTCCGTCGTGAACAGCGTAAACCATACGGAACTGATAACGTTAAAATCTAAGATACCAACCTGTTTATTGTTAGTTCTTTTGTTTTGTAATAAAGAGGTCGCTTTTTTTCTGAATTATTTTTTAGCTATGAAAATCATTTTAACAATCCTGCTATTGAGTCTCTGTATTAGCTGTGGAGATAAAAAGCAAAATGAAAGGATGCAGGAAAATCACACTGAAAATGTGAAATTCATGACATTGGATCCAGGGCATTTTCATGCTGCTCTCGTTCAAAAGACCATGTATGTGGAAGTGGATTCAACCATACATGTTTTTGCGCCTGAGGGTCCAGAAGTTCGGGATTTTCTAAATAAGATAAATGCCTATAATTCAAGAAAGGATAAACCCACCCAATGGAAAGTCGAAACCTATTTTGGTAATGATTATCTCGATCAGATGATTGCAAGAAGGCCGGGCAATGTTATGGTCGTAGCCGGTAAAAACTCAAAAAAAATTGATTACGTTCTCGAAGCGGTCAAAGCAGGTTTAAATGTCTATGCCGACAAGCCCTTGGTCATAGATCCAGATGGTTTTGAGAAGTTAAGGCAAGCATTTAAAATCTCCGAAGAGAAAGGTGTTCTGATTTATGATATCATGACTGAGCGATTTGAGTCAACAACGGCCATGCAAAAACTCATATCAACATTACCAAATATATTTGGCGAGCTAGTGGAAGGTACACTTAAAGAACCTGCGATAAGCAAGGAGAGTGTACATCATTTCTTTAAATATGTATCTGGACAACCCTTGGTCAGACCGCCATGGTTTTTTGATGTAAATGAGGAAGGTGAGGGCATTGTGGATGTGACCACGCATTTAGTTGATTTGGTGCAATGGGAAGCATTTCCATCAGAAATAGTAGACTCCACAGATATAAACATGCTCTCAGCGAAACGATGGCCTACTATTTTGACCAGTACCGAATTTAAGGCGGTAACCGGCTTGGATTCATTTCCCTCTTATCTTGAAAAGGATATAGTTGATAATAAATTGAATGTTTTCTGCAATGGCGAAATGAATTATAAAATTAGGGGAAAGCATGCCAAAGTATCCGTAATTTGGAATTATCAAGCACCTGTAGGAACAGGAGATACACATTATAGCATAATGCGTGGTACCAAGTCTAATTTGATAATAAGGCAAGGGGAAAATGAAGACTATAAGCCAACTTTGTATGTGGAGGTTTTGGACAAATCGGACTTTGAAAAAAGGCTCAATAGCGCCTTATCCAACGAAATTACTGAATTGTTTCCCGGTACGACCATAGACAAATTGTCGAATTCAATTTGGAGAATCAATATTCCTGATGAATTCAAGATAGGGCATGAAGCTCATTTTGCGCAAGTAACCCGAAATTATCTTGATTACCTTAAGGCCGGAAAATTACCAAAATGGGAAATACCGAATATGATAACGAAATACTATACTACAGTTCAGGCATATAAAATGGCCATTGGTAACGAAAATTCAAGAAATTAATGAACTTATTTAATTTAAAAGACAAGAACTACGCTTTATCAGGGGGTACAGGAACCCTTGGAGGATCCATTGCAACCTATTTAGTGGAAAATGGGGCCAATGTTATTTTATTGGGAAGGTCTTCAAATAAATTGGATGACAAATGCGCTGAATTGAATAATATAAGGAGTGGTTGCGCAACGTATTTCAAGGTCAACGTATTAAACGAAAAAGAATTGATGGTTGTCAAGAATAAACTTGCCACGGAATATGAAAATCTTGATGGATTAATTAATCTAGCGGGTGGAAATGTTCCGGGAGCTACCTTAACTAAGGACCAAACGATATTTGATATTGAGCTAAACGAAACGAAAAATGTAATTGATCTCAATCTTTACGGAACTGTAGTCCCAACCATTGTTCTAAGCGAGTTAATGACCACTCAAGGTCATGGCTCAATCATAAATATTTCTTCAATGGCTTCAAAACAAGCTATCTCCCGGGTTTTAGGGTATTCTGTGGCAAAAGCTGGGGTAGATATATTCACCAAATGGTTGGGGAATGAACTGGCTTCAAAATTTAATAATACGATTCGGGTCAATGCAATAGCCCCTGGGTTTTTTATTGGCAACCAGAATAGAGGTGTTTTAATTAAAGAAGATGGGTCATATACAGATAGAAGTAATAAAATAATGGCTAAAACTCCAATGGCACGCTTTGGCGAGGTTTCTGAACTTAATGGAATGATTCATTACCTGCTCAGTGATGCCTCTAGTTTTGTTACCGGGACTGTATTCGATGTCGACGGTGGGTTTAACTCATTTACAGGAGTATAGAAATGACATAACGGAAATTGATTAGTTGTTTTGTTCAATCCTTTTGTTCGTATTAATTCCGAAACAAGCAGAACGATTTAGGAGCCAATATTATCTCTATACGTCATAAAAAAAGCTTCAAATTTCTTCATAGTATTATTCAAGAACAGCATGGTTTCTTGCCAGGTATTCTTGTTATGGATAGACACCTGGTGTTGTTCGATATAAACCCTTGAAATCTCCTTTTGGTTGTCCAGAATAAAGGAGTCTGCAAAAAGTATATCAGGATTATATTCGTCTTTTTGGATAGATTTTAAAGAAATCAATTTGCCCCAAAGCTCTATTCGCTTCTCTAAATCGGTATGTTCTATATCTAATGATACCACAGCCTTCTTTAGCCCAAAATGGAATTTTAAGGACAGTCCTTTTATTTGGGTATTATACAAAATCCATTTCCGTGGATATGATTTCCCAAATGAAGTCTAGAATTCTTGGCGTAGTCTTTTTGAATCTTCTTTGCTGAACATTTATAGGACATAAGCGATTATGATACCCAAAATGATTACGAGTAGTTTCCTCAAGTTAAACTTGTGGCCTTCGGTGCTTTCAAACAGGATAACGGTTGAAATATGTAAAAATACACCAATCACCAATGCTGTAATTGGAGCGTAATAGGTAGTGGCAAATTCAAAATTAGCGGCTAAATAACTTCCTAAAGGGGTCATCAAGGAAAATAGAACAATAAAGAACAAAGCGTTGGTTATCTTAATTTTCGAATTCAATAAGAAAATACTCAAGATAATGGCAATTGGTATCTTATGGATTAAGATGCCGTATATAATAGTATCATGTTCTTCAATAGGAAAACCTTCCAATAAGGAATGAATTGATAAACTAATGAACAATAACCACGGAAAATTGGTTTTTTCACTATCTAAATGCACATGCCCATGTTCGGCACCTTTTGAAAAGAATTCCAGAAATATCTGTAGTAATATGCCCAGCATGATAAAGACCCCAATGGTCTTGGAATCTGATTTTTCATATACCGATGGGAGAAGTTCAAAAATGGTCAATGCCAGTAAAAAAGCCCCACTGAAAGCCAATAGAAGCTTAAAGCTATCATTGTTTTTGGGCTTTGCCATGTAAACGAACGCAAAACTTAACAAAACCCCTAGAATGAGCGATAAATAGGTCACTAATGCTGGTTTAGATATAGGTGTAATATAGTTCCACATACGGTGGATGGCGCAAAAATACTGTATTTTTGTCGCAATATTAATAAAGCTGATGAACAATAATTTTAGAATGGTTGCCAAAACTTTATTTGGTTTTGAGGAACTTTTAGCGAAAGAATTGCGGAACCTTGGAGCAGCAAATGTCAAGGAGGGTGTACGTAGTGTTTCTTTCGGTGGCGATACTGGATTTATGTACAAAGCGAACCTATGTCTGAGAACTGCTATCAAGGTTTTAAAGCCTATTCATTCGTTCTCTGTTCGTAATGAAAATGAGCTCTATAAAAAAATCTACAACATGGACTGGACCGAAGTGCTCTCGGCCGATTCAACGTTTGCAATTGACACCACCTTGTTTTCCGATGTGTTTACCCATTCACTATACGTTTCCCAAAAAATAAAGGATGCCATAGTTGATAAATTCAGGGATACTGATGGGCAAAGACCAAACGTGGATGTTAAGTTTCCGGATCTTCGTCTTAATGTTCATATTCATAAAGAACATTGTAATGTGTCTTTGGATAGTTCGGGTAGATCGCTACACCATAGAGGGTATAGAACAGCTACCAATATAGCTCCGATTAATGAAGTATTGGCCTCTGGCTTGCTATTATTAAGTGGTTGGGACGGACAATCGGATTTTTTGGATCCCATGTGCGGTAGTGGTACTTTTTTGACCGAGGCTGCGATGATCGCCTGTAATATCCCTGCAAACATCAATAGAAAGGAATTTGCTTTTGAAAAATGGAGAGATTTTGATGAAGAACTTTTTCAAAAGATCATTGATAGTAGTTTAAATAAAACCCGGGAGTTTCATCATAAAATCATAGGTTATGATAAGGCGCCATCTGCGGTAAGAAAGTCAATTGATAATATCGACAATGCCAACCTGTCTGAATATATCACAGTTGAGCGCAAGAACTTCTTTGATACAACCAAGTTAAATGATGGGCATTTACATATGGTCTTTAATCCACCGTATGGGGAACGGCTGAACCTCGACATGGAAGATTTTTATGCTTCTATTGGTGATACGCTTAAGCGGCAATACCCAGGAACTGATGCTTGGTTCATTACCTCTAATTTGGAAGCGCTCAAATTTGTTGGATTAAGACCATCACGGAAAATAAAGGTATTCAATAGCCATTTGGAATCTCGCTTGGTAAAATATGTCATGTACAAAGGAAGTAAAAAAGCCAAATTCCAAAATAAAGATTAATTGATTGGAAAAAATCAAAACCACACTACTTAACTTTTTAGCATTTGGTGCTATCTATTAGCCAGCATTTCTCCGTCTAGATTTGCAGCAGGGCAGGTGAATTTGATAAAGGCAAGAAGATCATAACGAAATAAAGTTGGGTAAAGGATTTCAAGTAATCCAACTATTGTTCATTTTCAATGAAGATTTCTTCATCATTTTTCTTCTTGGCTTTTTTATACAAAGGAATCATATAAGTAAGCGAATAATTGTAGCCTACCCCAAATTTACTGTCATCAGTAACCTTATTGAATCCGGGTATAAATAGGTTTGGAAATTCTTCAGCCTCCTTGTTATTCACCAAAAAACCAATTCGAACACTTCCACCTAAATAAAGATTGGCAAATAACTCAGCTTTCAATCCAAACACAAATTCCAACCAAGAAGCCGTTAAACCACCAAACTCACGTGCTTCAGAGGAACCAGTTGGAAATGAATCAGGATTCCAATACCTATTGGTGTCAAAATATTGAAAGTTGTTCAATGTTTGACTAAAACTACTTACTGCATATCTACCACCTATAAAAATTGTATTGTTCATTCCATACCAATTCTCATAGGTATTATAATCTATACCAATTTTTAAATAACTCCCTGAAGTGGTGAAATTGTATAGATCTTCCTGCTTGGTTTTCTCTTCGTTCCCTAATTCGCCAGCTATAAAGAGTTTTTCTTTCAAACGATAATCTCCAACAAGCTCAATACCTGTGTAATCGTCAGTAGTTTGCGATATGATTATTCGGCTAAGATCTATTCCTACCCTCAGGCCATAAGTTTGCTTTTGAACAATCGTATCTTGTGGTTGAAGATCAATTGGCTCATCTTGCGCCCATCCATTAAAGAAGCACAATAAAAATAGTATGCTAATGATATATCTTGACATGGGCTGTTTCTGAGTTTTCAACGGTTGACGATACAACTTCGATATTCGCTATCCAATTATCGTCATCTGTACTTAAGTTTGGGATTAGATTTTCATAGTTGGCAATAAATCCACAGGCGCGGGATATGAAAACTTCCTTGGATTCATGATTAATGGTTAAGGTATCCGTATTTCCAATTTCAACTTCATCCTCATCTGCAGAATTAGCAATTAGCAAGTAAGTCGTACTGGGACTTTCAGGATTTAAAGGAATTGCCAAGGAATCTGCCGTACTTCTATCTGCATAGGTGTTTACAGTGGAGGTTTGCCCTAAACCTACTACTCGTAACGTAGTGACATTTTTTGTGTTAG
>CAZHJO010000073.1:0-9524 GCA_964532755.1 uncultured Maribacter sp.
GGTTTCCTCGAATGCGATGGTGATGTTCTCCATCATTGTCTTTGTTGTGTTTAACATTTTTTCAAATTCAACAGCTTCAAATAATTTGGAGGGAATAGGATTGTCCTCTTCAACTACATATGTGGCAATGTTAAAGGCGTGGTCCCCAATTCTTTCCAAATCGGAATTTATCTTGAGAATAGCCATAATAAATCGTAGATCAACAGCTACAGGGGTGAATAGGGCCAAGAATTTTTCACAATCTTTTTCGATTTTGATATCCATTGCATTTACTCTATTCTCCCTATGGATTAATTCCTCAGATAATTCGCTATCGTGATTTACAAAGGCTTCAATGGCCTTTTCCAATTGTGAGGTACATAAATTAAGCATTTCAAATGCTGCTTGGTTCAAAGCGTCTCGTTGGTATTCTGCGTTATCCATCTTCTTAAGTTTTATCCAAATCGACCAGTAATATAATTTTCGGTCTGTTTTATACTTGGATTGGTAAATATTTTCTTTGTCTTATCATATTCAATGAGTTCACCCATATAGAAAAATGCAGTGTAATCACTGATTCTACTAGCTTGTTGCATATTGTGCGTGACTATAACAATGGTGTATTTCTTTTTAAGTTCAAAAATAAGTTCTTCTATTTTAGCCGTGGATATTGGATCTAATGCCGAAGTTGGTTCATCCATGAGGATTATTGAAGGTTCAACGGCCAAGGTTCTTGCAATACACAAACGTTGTTGTTGTCCACCTGATAATGCCAATCCGGATTTTTTCAGGTTGTCTTTTACTTCGATCCAAAGATCGGCTTGCCTAAGGGCCTTTTCAACTCTTTCCGAAATGAACTTTTTATCTTTTATTCCTTGGATTTTTAAACCGTAGGCAACATTGTCAAAAATGGATTTTGGAAAGGGATTGGGCTTTTGAAAGACCATCCCGACTTCTTTACGAAGCTCTTCGACATTTATTTTTTTCTTATAAATGTTCTTGTCATCGATTTTGACCTTACCTTCCATTCTAAAACTCTCGACATAATCATTCATTCTATTGAATAACCGGAGAAAGGTAGATTTGCCACAACCTGAAGGACCAATAAAAGCCGTTACCGAATTGGCCTTAATATTCATGTCAATAGCTTTTATTGCTTGAAAATCCCCATACCACACGCTGGACCCGGTGACTTCAATCTTCGGTTTTTTCTTTAAGGAAGGGTCAATTACACTATCCATTATTTTAAGCTCCTTACTATGTTCTTCCATAATTATTTCCATTTTTGCTGCCATTTATTCCTAAAGTAAACTGCAATACCGTTCATAATAAAGGTGATAAGTAATAATATGATAATAGCTGCGGCGGCGTTTTCTATAAATCCGTGTTGTGGTCTTGAAATCCAGTTGAAAATCTGGATGGGGAGTACCGAAAACTCATCCATAGGGCTTTCTGGGGCAAAAGGTACATAAGCCAAGGCCCCAACAACAATCAAAGGAGCGGTCTCACCCACGGCTCTTGAAAGTGCTAAGATGACCCCAGTTAAAATACCACCACTGGAAGCAGGTAATATCTGGTGCCAAATAGTTTGCCATTTAGAAGCTCCCAAGGCATAGGAAGCATCTTTTACTGATGTGGGTACTGCTTTAATGGCTTCCCTGGTCGCCACAATAACGATGGGCAGTATTAATAATGAAAGTGTTAAACTACCAGCTAAAACGCTCGCACCTAAATTCATTATACGCACAAATACCTCAAGTCCTAAAAGTCCGTATATAATTGAGGGTACTCCGGCCAGATTCGAGATATTAATTTCCAATAACCCCGCCAACCTGTTCTTTTTGCCATATTCCTCTAAATATATGCCTGCGGCAACTCCCATAGGAAAGGCAATGAGTGCCGTCAGGATTAAGATCCAGATACTACCCATAAGAGCAGTATAAATCCCTGATTTCTCGGCCTTTCTTGAAGGTAGACTAATGATAAAATCCCAATCGATGCGGCGAAGGCCATCGATTAAGATATCACCGATAAAAATAGAAAGCAATACTAAACCAATAGCAGTGCAAAAAATGCCCCAAATCCTGAAGAGCTTATCCTTGGTCCTATTTTTTCGAATACTATTCATATTTTTCTTGGTATTTCTTTCGAATCCTGTAACTCAGCGTATTCAATAAAAATGTAAAGACGAATAAGGTGATACCTGCAGCGAATATGGTCCTGTATTCCAAAGAACCGTGCTGTACATCGCCCAAACTAACCTGAACAATGTATGCAGTAATGGTCTCTATAGGAACAGTTGGGTCTAAAGTCAATCTTGGTTGTTGACCTGCGGCAATAGCAACGATCATGGTTTCGCCAATAGCCCTTGATATGGCTAGGATAATCGAGACTATTATACCTGACGAAGCAGCAGGGACAATAACCTTAAAAGCAGTTTGAAATTTTGTAGATCCCATGCCATAGGATGCCTCTCGTAGGGAATCGGGAACGGCATGCAAAGCATCTTCACTAATTGATGAAATATAGGGAATGATCATGATTCCCATGACCAATCCTGCCGATAATGAATTAAAGCCCGAAAGATTCGGAATTATGTCCTGTAAAAAAGGAGTAACCACAACCAGTGCGAAGAAACCATAAACTACTGTGGGTACGGCTGCTAATAGCTCAAGTAGCGGTTTAACGGATTTTCGAAAGCTTTTTGGGGCATATTCGCTTAGATAAATACTAATTGACAATCCTATAGGCAGGGCAAATGCAATAGCAATGAACGAAGTAAGTAATGTCCCTGAAAGTAGGGGTAGAATGCCAAAATGCTTTTCAGTAAATAATGGAGTCCATTGTGTATCGGTAAAGAAGTCAATAATGGAGACCTCACTAAAAAATCGGACGGTTTCAACAGACAATACAAGAATTATCCCGAGCGTAACTGCAATGGTTATTAGGGCACTTGATAGAAGCGACTTCTCTATTAATAATTCCTTTATTTTACGCATCGAACTTCACTTATAAAAGGAAACCAGACGCCCAGGAAGGCATCTGATTTTCCCAATCAACTTTTGTTTATTTGTTACTTTCAACAAAAGTCTTGAAACTCTCTTTCTGCGAAATATAATTTTCAGCGGGCAATGGAATATAACCTACATCTTTGGATAGCTCGCCTGCATTGTCTATGTAGAAATCCACGAATTCCACAACTTCAGGAGAAGCTACCGAGGTGCTGTTAACATATATAAACAAAGGTCTTGATAATGGCTTGTATGTTCCATTTTTCACGGTTTCCAAGGATGGTTTTACGATGGCTTCACCATTGTGTACGCCGATCAATTTCAATTTATCCTTGTTTTCAGAATAGTAAGCCAACCCAAAGAAACCAAGACCATATTTATCTCCCGCAATTCCTTGAACCAATACATGGTCATCCTCACTTGCAGTAAAGTCACCTCTACTAGATCCGCTTTTACCTACTACGGCTTCAGTAAAATAATCGTAAGTCCCTGATGCAACACCAGGACCAAACAGGTGCATTTCCTTATTGGGCCATTCAGGACGAATCTGGTTCCATTTCATGATTTTACCTTGAGCAGCTGGCTCCCAAATTTTCTTGAGTTCTTCAACTGTAAAATGGTCTACCCAGTCGTTTTCTGGATGAACTATGACTGCCAACCCATCATAGGCAACTTCCAATTCCAAATACTTGATATTGTTTTCGGCACAAGCCGCTTTTTCTTTGTCCTTGATTGGGCGTGAAGCGTTGGATAGATTGGTTTCACCCCTGGAGAATTTTTTGAAACCACCACCGGTTCCAGAAACACCAACGGTTACCTTAACTTTAGGCTGAACCCCCCTGAATTCTTCAGCAACTGCTTCAGTAATAGGGAATACGGTACTGGATCCATCTACTTTGATGGTTCCCGATAGGGCTGCTGTTTCTTGAGCATCTTCAGCACTTTTTTTCTCTTTTTTGTCACCACATGCGCCTAGCGTCATCGCCAATGACATTAATACCAAAATTTTTTTCATTTTTTTGTCGTCTAGATTATTCATTGCAAAGAAAGCTCCGGAAGGTTAAATTGGGGTTAAGTCAAAATGAAGAAACCACTACTTTAAAGTTATTTTATTGTTAACAGTGTATTTCAAGAGAAGTGCAATCTAAAACAAAAAAGAGGCCTCATCGGGCCTCTTTTTTGCAAGTTGTTTATATCATTAGAAATGAACATCCAATTGTAAGCGGTACATTAACTCATCACTACCACCATCAATTGAAAGATAGCTTAAATCTGTTTGTACCTTTAGCTTATGTCCTACGATGTATTTTGATAGCCCCAAGGTATATTGGGTTTCTGCATTTCTACCTGTAATGTCATCGAGGTTTATATTTGTAAATCGTCCGGAAACCTCCCAATTTGTATCGAACAGATAACCGGTCTGTAGATTTAGACCATCACCAACCCAGACGACATCACCAGTTTCGGTTCCATCCGAATTTTTTGCAACCGGGTCATCGGCGTCCCTATGTGCATATTCCCACATAAATGAAAAGCCGTTGTATTTGAACATGCCATCAAAGAAGAAGGTATTTATATCGGTTTCATAGAAACCTACATCATTGGTCATGTATGAACCGAGATTACTTCGGGTCTTAACGGCATCTTTATTGGTATCATAGTTTACCGCCAACATCAACTTTGGCTTTTCCTCACGTTTAAGATCGCTTCCACTATAGTCCCCTTTACTTTTGAAGGAACCAAAAGGTAGCAGTTCCAATCGCGCAGTATACTGATGTCCTCCAAGATTGCCATTGGTGACGTTCCTACCTTCACCTTGTGAAAAAGCCAGTTTCTCGCGTACCAAGAAATTATCACTTAGATTAAAATGGTGTCGCAATTGAAATCCCACATCCCGGTCAATGTTGAATCTACTATTAACCAAGGAGCGATCTACTTGCTGTAGATTTCCAGAGGAAATAACACGTTCTATATTACCTGGTAATTTTGTTTGACCTACCCAGAGTTCAAAATTTTCATAGAAGTTCCACATGACAACCGCATCCAAAATATACCGAGGGGTGTTACGAGTGAATTCGGATACACCCGACATATCGCGGTTAGAAAGCCCAAGTTCAATTTTATACTTGAGTTTTGGCGAAAAGGCAAAACCATCAAATTTAAGACGGGCCCGACGGACCAGAAAGTTCTGTTCTGGATCTACGAGACCACCGTCAGGTCCTTCAGACCATTCAGCTATGGATAGGATTTGCATTCGAGTGGCAACCTTCATGGTAAATGTACTGTCTTTGCCCACTAGATTGAACAATCCTTTTCCAAATTGAGGTGCATTGGTTTCTTGGGAAAATGAAGATAGAATTCCTGAGAGGATCAATCCCAAGGTAAGTAGTTTGATTTTCATTTTGTTATTTGTTTTTGTCCCTGCAAATAACCAAAACCAATGTTAACTTAATGTTTTTAGAATATTAATTTTTGAACAATAATTGGGAAAGATATGGCAAAAAAAAACTGCCTTGGCCAAAGGCAGTTATTAGGATTCATAATAATATAGTCGACAAAAACTAATAGATTATATGAAAATACTAATTGTTTGTCTTAAGACACCTCAAATATCGGTAACCCATTTATTGTATTTGTAATCATAACATTAAGCAATTATTAAAATTTTATTATGGTAAAGTTTAATTTTTGACCTTAAGTCACAATTTTAAAGTAAAATTAAAGTTAAGAAAAGGTAAGAAAAACGTAAGTTAAACGTATATTTGAATAATAGAATTCAAATTTTGCCAATGAAAAATGCGATTTTACTTCTAACAATTTTATTGGTATCAGCCTTAACCTATGCCCAAAATGATAATAGGATAGGACTAAATGAGGAGACTAAGTTGATTGAAGCCACCTATTTTCATGATAATGGAAATGTAAGTCAAACAGGAACCTTTAATCTTGAAGGAAAATTACACGGAGAATGGATAAGTTTTAGTGAAGAGGGTAAAAAGATTTCAAAAGGATCTTATGTGAATGGTCGAAAAGTTGGAAAATGGGTTTTTTGGTCAGGGGATGATATTAAAGAAGTAAGATATAATGCTGACGGAATAGCCAGTGTTAACGGGATAAAAAAAGAAGCACTAGTTAAGAACTGACATTGATAATATCAATTTATAAAAAGGAAAACATCCCACATATTGGCGGGATGTTTTCCTTTTTAAGATATACCAAAATATAGTTAATGTGATATTTACTTTAGACTCGTTGATGCCCCTCCAACGGATAATTCTGTTTTATCCATTATGTCAACGTAATGGTCTAACGGAATTGTTTTATGGGATAGGCCGCATTGGACTTCTGAAATTTTATTCTTCTCTACTTGAACAGGAATCTCTAGTTTATTATAACCAGCATAGCTTATCACCAGCGTGTAATCACCCGCTATAATATTCTTAAGCTCAAAATTACCGTGAAAATTGGTTTGGACTTTTTCGGACTGGCCTTTCAATTGCACATTCGCTAGCAACATTGGTTCATTATTCATTTCCAAGTCAATGATCTTACCGCTTATTGATCCTTTATCTTGGGCAAAAATGCTGGAAACGATTAAAAATGCAAATAAAAAAGTGAATCTACTCATTAACTAATTTTTTTTTCAAAAGAAGTGATTACAGATTAATCCAATGTTATGTAAAAGTTATTAATTGGTGTGCATTTTATTAATTGAGAAAGTCAGCTTGGTCTTTTTTTGGTGACGATATCCATAAAGAAAGCCCTGACATAAATTCAGGGCTTTCAGTGGTACTCAATTGCGGCTTAGTTTCCAGTAGCCCAATCAAACAAAGTTATATCAACTATCGTTCCTGTGTTATAAGGCCCTGTAATAGTAGCATCTGCACCATCAATTTGTACATTGGCCAAAGGACCGGCGTCTTTCATGTCGACCAACGTAGCATAGCCATCTAGATAAAGATTAGTAATCGTAGCTCCTGAAGTTTTCTTGAACTGTAAGGCAGTACCAGACTCTGTTGAGACAGCAGTCAAGTTCACAAGACTTGGATTATTGTTGATTCCATCAGCTTCTACGGCTGTCGAGAAACCTGCATTTGTATGGGAAACATAGGCATTGGTCAAGGTACCGTTCCAACCTTCCGTCCAATCTATGGCATCGTCCTCGTTGTTTTCAAGGTAGAAGTTTGATGCGGAAACGGTTCCACCAAAGAACTCAACGCCATCATCCTTGCCATCAAGTAAGGCAACATTGTCAATAGTGGTGCCTGAACCTACTGCGTAAAGTGAAAGACCATTGTACTGTGACTCGGCATTGATTTGAGCACCAGCATATTTAATGATCAAATAACTAATTGAACCGGAACTATCGGCATCGTCTGTACCACCATAGGAAATCTGACCTACTTCGGCAGTGGCATCAATACCTTCAGTAGTGGTCGCATTACCTGCGATTACCAAACCACCCCAATCACCTGGATTTTCATTCGATGAGGTTAAAACAACCGGACTTGCTTCAGTACCTTGGATGTCGATCATGCCACCTTTTTGTACGACAATGTAGGTACTGGTCTCATCACCGGTTTCAACATTGGCGATAATGGTCGTCCCTGCTGGAATGGTTAAAGTAGCCCCTGATTCAATGCTCAAAGTTTGATCTAAGTAATAAGTTATACTAGCGTCTAATGTCAAATCAGCTGTAACACTACCTGACAAAACACTAGTTTCAATGGTAGTTGCAGAATTTACCCAGTCAAAACTTGCTAGATCAACAGTTGGAGTAGCGATATAAGGCAAGTTTGGATCGGCATCGGCGCCTTCAATTTGAACATTGGCAAGAGGACCAGCGTCTTTCATGTCAACAGAAGTGTCGTATCCTGATAAGGACAGACCGGTAATCGTAGCCCCTGAGGTTTTCTTGAACTGCAAGGCAGTACCCCCTTGTGTTGAAACAGCGGTAAAATTCGCTAAAATTGGGTTCCCATTTTGACCGTCGGCTTCGACTGCAGTAGAGAAACCAGCAATCGTATGTACTACATAGGTGTTGGTCAGCGTACCGTTCCAACCTTCAGTCCAGTCAACAGCATCGTCCTCGTTGTTCTCCACGTAGAAATTTGAAGCGGAAACGGTTCCACCAAAAAATTCAACGCCATCGTCCTTTCCGTCTATTAAGGCAACATTGTCAATTGTAGTAGCAGAACCCACAGCGTAAAGTGAAAGACCGTTATACTGTGATTCAGAATTGATCTGGGCACCGGCGTACTTAAGAATCAAGTAGCTGATTGAACCGGAACTATCGGCATCGTCAGTTCCACCATAAGTGATGTGACCTACTTCGGCCGTAGCATCGGTGCCTTCAGTGGTTGATGCATTACCTGCGATTACCAATCCACCCCAGTCACCAGGAGATTCATTTGCCGAGGTCATTACAACTGGATTCGCAGCTGTACCTTGAATATTGATCATACCTCCTTTTTGTACTACGATATAAGTGCTGGTCTCATCGCCGGTTTCAACATCGGCGATAATGGTCGTTCCCGCAGGAATGGTTAAAGTAGCACCCGATTCAACGCTAAAAGTTGTTTTAAGTATGTAAGATTTACTAGCATCCAAAGTCCGGTCCTCTGACAAGGAACCAGTTAGGTTGGTATCTTCACATGGGTTACAAGAACCTCCACAATCCACTCCGGTTTCATCACCGTTCATCGTACCATCGGTACAAGTAGCTTCTGGTTCCGGATCGGGACCACCATCATCGCTGCTGCTACAACTAACCAGGAATATGGCTGTAATGGCCATAAGACCCATTGATAATCTTAAAATTTTCATCTTCATAATATTAGATTTTAGAATTTATTAGTTATTTATATTCAATTAAAAATTATAGTTAATACCTATGCTAAAGCCAATACCAGTAGTATATGAGCGCACAGTCTCATCTACCTCAATTCTTGGTGCAGAAGCATCCGAGGCGATTTCAGCAACATTCTTCAAAATACTTTGTGTCTGTTTTATTTCAGGATTCAATAAATTTTTCCCAATTAGGGTTAGTTTCCAATTTCTTGCAATTACCTTGCTCACAACTGCATTTAGCACAACAAAACCTTTTTCAATAATGGCATCGTCATAGAATATGTCCCTATTGGATTGGTCTGTGGGCACCCCTAAGGCAAATATTTTATCTGAAGCATAGTTTGCATTAATGGAAGCAGAGAATTGATCTTCGCCAACAGAATTAAAATTAAGGCTTGAGTTGAAAATCCAGTCAGAAGCGCCTTGTAAGTCGGTTTTATCAATACCTTTATACCTGAATGTCCTTAACAAGGTGCCATCATCATTAAAGATTTCCTTTAGATCTTGTGAGTGCCACATACGTGTCGCATTTAAGACCAGATTAAGGCTGTTTCCACTCTTGGTGCCATCTTCTTCATTGTAATCTGGGCTGATCAGGTCTAATCTGGTTTCGGCTTCAAGACCAAAAACTTCAGCCTTTTCAGCGGAGTTGAAGTAAGAAAACACACCTGCCGAACCTCTATC
>CAZHJO010000074.1:0-9501 GCA_964532755.1 uncultured Maribacter sp.
CAAGGAAAAAACGTGCCTTAGCATTTTTAAATGCAGGGTTTTTGGTTTTATCAAACGTTTCCAATTCGTCTTTGATAATAGGTGGAATCCAAAAGGGAGAGTCTTTGTACAGCGAAAATGGGAACTTGACAAATTTCTTGATTTCAGCTTTTGAGATAGCTTCTTTTAGGGTGACCATACGATTATTTTGAAAGGTCAATATTAGCGATATTAATCAAAAACAGGAAATTTACCAACCAATTTTTAATTGAATTTTAAGGAATGATTTCAATAGCCTCAACGTTCATTAATCGCTATTTTTCTTTTGTTTTTTCTTCAATTTTCGAAGTTGTTTTTTGGAAGGGCCCAAATCAATATCCTCAGCACCCGTACCTTTGTTCTTTTTCTTCTTACCCTTCTTCTTTTTCATGCTGCTCTTCTTGATTTCGCCCCCATTTTCATTGGCATTCTGATCTTCAATGGCTTTGGGCGTATCCTTATGAAAATCAAATCGATATGACACGCCAGCACTGACAAATACGCGAGATGGCGTATTCTTGAAACTAGCTCCGAGGTTTATATCGGCCTGTAGATCTTCATTAAAGAGATGGGCGACACCACTTCGTAATAATACATCTGAATATCGATCACTTTTAATACCTTGATTCTCCACGAAAACACTCCATTTGGGATTTCTAAAAGCATGGGAAAGGGATAATAAATAACTCATTGCCGGAAAATCGGAGCCAATACGATCATAGGCCAAATTTGAGATGAGCACAAACCTTGGTGTAATTCGACTTTGTGTCGCGACCATTACACGCGGGGATACAGTTGGGTCACCTACATAAAACGGATTATCCCCAAGAACAATATTAGCCCCGGCATATAACGAAACTGATGGAATCAGGTTTCTAAGTTGAAAGACATTGTTTGCCCGCCAACTATATAAATTAGGCTTATCATCTTTATAACGGTCGTATATCAAATATTTAATCCCGATTCTGTTTCTATAAAAATCAGTCCTTGAATCGCTTGTATCAAAATCGGTAAAGGTTATATCCTGGTTTTGAAAAGTGCCCTCCCAGTTTATTTCCAGTTGTTCGAATAACAGGCCATATCGTAATGAAACATCAGTACCCCAAATATTGCTTTGCGTATTTAAAAGACTATGATCTTGTTGTTCGTAAAATAAGCCGGTTTCTAATTGCAATACATTTTTACCAATGGCATAGGCGCTAACAGATAAACCTGGCCTATTGGAATTGATCACATCGGTATATTGGGATATCCCAAAAAATGGAATTGTTAAGAGTAATATTAAAGTATAATATCTTACTTTTTTAAACTCAAAATTACCGCCCATAGTTTGATTTTATTATTATTTTAAGACTTTTGCTCATTTAATACAACGTTAGAATTGTACTTTTGATATAAATTATTGAAAAATAAATATGGCTTTTCTGAAAACGATTTTTATAATTCTTCTGGTATATTATTTACTGAAAATATTGGCCAGATGGTTTGCACCTAAAATATTCAGTTATGCTGCCAAGAAGACTGAAGAACGATTTCGTGAGAATTTTGGTGATTTTACGGATCAACATCGCAATGATGAAGAACAAATAGGTGATGTGATTATAGATAAGAAACCGGCAAGGAAAAATACGGACTCTAAAAAAGTTGGTGAATACATAGAATTTGAGGAATTAGATTGATTATTTTAGCAAAACCAACCACTTAAACAAACCAATGAAGTCAGGTTTAAAAGCATTTTATACCCATTTTTTTGTTCTTGTTTTTTTCATAATCACAGCCTTGGCTTATTTTAATCCTGTGCTTCAAGGTAAAGTAATCCAACAATCCGATATTCGCCAATACACTGGCATGGCGAAGGAGCAAAATAATTTCCGGAAGAAAACCGGTGAGGAACCGTATTGGACCAATAGTGCTTTTGGCGGTATGCCAACATATCAACTTGGTGCGAATTATCCTCATGATTATGTTAAAAAACTGGATCGATTGATTCGCTTTTTACCAAGACCGGCAGATTATCTCTTTATTTACTTTTTGGGCTTCTATATTTTACTTTGTTGTTTAAAAGTAGATTATAGATTAGCAGCTTTGGGAGCCTTGGCCTTTGGGTTTTCTACATATTTGATTATAATTCTTGGTGTTGGACATAATGCAAAGGCCCATGCACTGGCGTATATGCCCATGTTATTGGGCGGAATTGTTTTAACCTTCAGGGGAAACTACCTTTGGGGTTTCGTTCTGACGGCCATTGCCATGGCGTTGGAAGTTGGTGCCAATCATTATCAAATGACGTATTACTTCATGCTATTGGTATTACTTTTGGGTGTTGTTTATTTGGTCAATGCCATTCGTCAGAAGAAATTGAAAAAGTTCTTTAGTTCCGTAGGTTTATTGATTGTTGCTGTTTTTCTTGGCATTGCTGCCAATGCCACAAGTTTAATGGCTACAAAAGAGTATGCCGATTGGAGTACGCGGGGTAAGTCTGAGTTATCCATAAATCCAGATGGATCTCCAAAGAGCAATACTAAAGGGCTAAGCAAGGATTATATTACGCAATACAGCTATGGTATAGTAGAGTCTTTGAACATTTTCGTGCCCCGACTTTTTGGCGGTTCCAACAGCGAGGATTTGGGAGAGAATTCCAAAACATACGATTTTCTTATTGATCAAGGCATCACAAAAAGTCAGGCCATGGATTTTTCCAAAAATTTGCCCTTATACTGGGGCAACCAACCTGGAACGGCTGGCCCCGCCTATATAGGGGCAATAGTATTCTTTCTATTTATCATTGGTCTGTTTTTGGTCGAAGGAAAAGCCAAATGGTGGCTTTTAGGCGGAGTACTTATGTCGCTTGTTTTATCATGGGGAAAGAATTTTGGTTTGCTCACCGATTTTATGATCGATTATTTCCCATTATACAATAAGTTCAGGGCGGTTTCATCTATTCAGGTGATCTTGGAACTTTGTGCACCGATAATGGGCATTTTGGCATTGAAAGAACTTTTGGATTCTTCCGTGGAAAATGCAAAGAAACTAAATGCCTTAAAAATTTCGGTCTTTATAGTATTGGGGATTGGTATCTCTTTGTTTTTGTTTAAAGGTGCTTTCAGTTTTGAGAGTTTTTCCGATGATACACTAAAGCGCTACTATGGTGATGAGATTCTTTCACTGATACAATTGGACAGAAAGACGGTTTATTCCAATGATCTTATACGAACGCTTATATTCATTGCTTTGGCATCCGGTGTTATTTGGTTGTACCTCAAGACAAAAATAAAAGAAAATGTACTTGTAATCCTAATTGGATTGTTGATCGTAGTGGATTTGGTAGGGGTGGATTTGCGTTATGTCAACAAGGATGATTTTGTGTCAAAACGCAGAATGTCGAATCCGTTTCAAGAAACCCCTGTTGACAAACAAATACTTCAAGATGAGGCTATTTATAGGGTATATAATCCGCAAGAAGGATTAAATGGTGCGAGCACATCTTTTTACCACAAGTCGATTGGTGGATATCATGCCGCGAAACCGGCTGGCTTACAGGATTTGTTCGATTTCTATATCTATAAGGGAAAAATAGAAATCCTGAACATGCTAAATGTCAAGTATGTAATCCAACAGGATGAAGAGGGTAGAAGTTCTCCTGCCATGAATCCTGAAGCTAACGGTAATGCTTGGTTTATAAATAAGTTAATTGAAGTAAAGAACGCCAATGACGAGATCAAAACCTTGGAAAATTTGGACGTAAAGAATGAGGCAGTTGTGAATACATCGCGTTTTAATACTATCAAGAGGTTTAACTTTCACAAAGATTCCTTGGCGACAGTGGTTCTAACCGATTATGAACCAAACCATCTTACCTATAAAGCTTCAAATCCCAATCCAGGGGTATTGGTCTTTTCTGAAATGTATTATGAAAATGGATGGAATGCATATATCGATGGACAACTGAAAAACCATTTCAGGGTAAATTATGTCTTAAGGGCCTTGAATATTTCAGCAGGGGATCATACCATTGAATTCAAGTTTGAACCTGAAGTAATTCAAAACGGAAGTCGAATAACTTTGGCAAGTTCTATTGTTCTTGGATTGATTGTTCTAGTGGGAATAGGATTTTCTTTCAAGCGCACTCCCAAAAAAGAGGAGGACTAATGAAAAAAGTTTTGATCATCACGTATTATTGGCCTCCGGCAGGCGGACCAGGAGTTCAACGATGGTTGAAATTCGTAAAATACCTTACAGATTTTAAGATAAAACCTGTTGTTTATATCCCCGAAAATCCCAATTATCCAATAATTGACGCGTCTTTTGTAAATGATATCCCAGAAGGAATCGTTATTTACAAGCAACCTATTAAAGAACCCTATAAATTGGCAAGTTTTTTCTCTGGTAAAAAGACCAAGCGAATAAGTTCCGGAGTTATAAAAAGTAAGAATCAATCTTTCTTGGAGCGGATAATGCTATGGGTACGGGGTAATTTGTTTATTCCTGATGCCCGTAAAAATTGGATAAAACCATCAGTTAGGTTTTTGACGAATATTCTTGAAAAGGAAAGAATAGATACGGTTGTGACAACCGGACCCCCACACAGCCTGCATTTAATAGGTTATGGGTTAAAACAAAAAATGAATATTAAATGGTTGGCCGATTTTAGGGATCCATGGACATCTATCGGATATCATGAAAAACTAAAGCTTACCGCTAAATCCAAAAGGAAACACAAGGAATTGGAGCAATTGGTCTTAACTTCGGCAGATCAAATCATTGTTACAAGTAGAACGACCAAAGAAGAGTTCAAGGGCATAACCAGTAGGCCTATCACTGTAATCACCAATGGATATGACTTGGACTACAAAAGTGACAGACCACTGACAAAAGATTTCACCATTTCACACATAGGTTCATTACTTTCGGGAAGAAATCCCAAAAAATTGTGGACCGTTTTGGCACAGTTGGTTCAAGAAAATGAAAGCTTCAAGCATTGTTTTAAATTAAGATTGGCAGGGGTTGTAAGTGAAGATGTACTCGAAAGTATGTATAGCTCAGGATTAAAGGAACATATTGAATTGGTCGGATATGTATCCCATGGAAAGGCAGTTGAACTTCAACAAAACTCGCAAGTGCTTTTATTGGTAGAGATAGATGCTGAGGAAACCGTTGGAATTCTACCTGGGAAATTATATGAATATATTGCAGCTAGGCGTCCAATATTGGCCATCGGACCAAATAATTGGGATGCTGCTCAGATTATTGAAGATACGCGGTCTGGGGCTACATTTGACTATCAATCAGAAATCGAAGTAAAAAATGTAATTTTAAAGTGGTTTGCCGCCTACAGGAAAGGAAATCTCAAAATGGATTTTAAAAACATAGAAAAGTACAGTAGGCGGGAGCTAACTCAAAAATTGTCCAAACTTATTTAATGGGAGTAGTTAGTAAACAAGCGTTGAACAACACCATAATCACCTATTTGGGATTTGCATTCGCAGCGGTTAACACCCTATTTCTGTATACGAATTTTTTAACCGATCGGTATTATGGCCTAGTAACCGTAATATTATCCACTTCGGCAGTACTTATGCCGTTGCTGGCATTTGGGGTGCCCAATACCATGATCAAGTTTCATAGTAGTTTTAAAAATAAAAAGAAGTCCGAAAGTTTTGAAACGCTGATGCTATTGCTGCCCCTCTTATTGATAATGCCCATTGCTCTTTTCGCTTATTTTTTTAACGATGCAATCGGTGGTTATCTATCCCAAGAAAACATACTTGTCAAGGACTTTGTTTGGCATATCTTTCTAATAGGAATGGCCATGGCCTATTTCGAAGTATTCTATGCTTGGGCTAAAGTCCGTATGAAGTCGGTATTTGGCAATTTCATGAAAGAGGTTTTTAACAGAATAGGGATCATGTGCCTTTTGTTTTTGGTGTATTTTGATGTTATCTCGGTAGACCTTTTTCTAAAGGCCTTGGTTGTCTTGTATCTTGTTCGCACACTGATAATGAAGTTATATGCCTATAAATTGAAAATGCCAAAGTTGAATTTTAATTTTCCTGCCAGTACACGATCAATCTTGAACTATAGTACGTTGATAATCCTTGGAGGATCTGCGGCTGTTATTATTTTGGAGATTGATAAGGTGATGATAAATCAATTCATAGAGATTGAAAATGTCGCCTATTATGGAGTGGCGGTATATATTGCTACGACGATTATTGTACCGTCAAGGGCGATGCACCAAATAACGTATCCCTTGACGGCGGAAATACTTAACAACAGCAATATACCTGCCTTAAAGTCATTATATCAAAAATCATCCTTGACACTTTTTATTGCCTCAGGAATACTATTTGTCTTGATCATTACGAATCTGAACGATTTGTTTTTAATACTCCCGGAAGAATATAGAGGTGGTTTTACCATCGTATTTTTAATTGGTTTGGCGAAGGTATATGATTCTCTATTAGGTAATAACAACGCCATTCTATATAATTCAGATTACTATAGAACACTGTTGGTTATGGGCATTTTACTGGCGGTTCTAGTGGTATTGCTCAATATTTGGTTTATTCCCAATTTTGGTATTAATGGGGCAGCCATGGCTACATTTATCGCTATCGCCATCTATAATACTATCAAGTTGATTTATGTAAAATCGAAATTTGAAATTTCTCCTTTTACTTTGGCAACAGCTAAGGTGTTCGGACTTCTTTTGATGTTGGGTATTCTTTTTTTCTTCGTGAAATTAGAATTTCATCCCATTATCAACATACTCCTAAAAAGTGCGATTACGGTAATCATATATTTAGGAGTCCTTTATCGTTTTAAAATATCCAAGGATGTAAATACCATGCTTTTAAAATACCTGAAAAAATAAACCCTGACGGAAATTAATCACGTCAGGGCCTAAACAACTAACCAACCTAAAAACTATCTTACTGTCTTCTAGAACTTCTTGATTGCGTGGCTCTAGAGGCCTTACTTCTACTGTTACTTCTTGTTGCTACACTTCTACTTCGAGAAGGGGACTTGCTAACAGTAGTTCTCTTGTTTGAACTTCGTGTCGAAGGTCTTTTAGCAACTGACCTCTGGGTTCTAGTAGTACTGCTGCGTACGTTCCTGCTCTGGGTTCTGTTTTCAGGTTTTTTATACGTCTTGGTACTTCTAGTAACCGTTCTACTTCGAGGCGTTTGGGTTACCGTTCTTTTGGCAACTGTATTTCGCTGTGGCGACCTAACTGTTGTCGATCTTTTAGTAACAGCACCTCGCTGTGGAGATCGTACTGTCGTGGATCTTTTCGTAATTGTTCTATTATTTGATGATCTTGTATCATTTTTACGAACTGATCTTCTTTCTATATTCTTGGATCTATCAACAGCTGTTCTTCCTGCTACTTTTCCATTCGAGCGGTTTGTTCTTGTCCCTGTATTTCTGATGTTATCTTTTCTATTACTATTTGATCTATATGATTTGTATGAATCATTGTTTCGAGCTACACTTCTATTACTTCGAGAATCATAGGTTCTTCTATTTCTATTATCTCTTTGAACCACACGTTTATCATTTCTGTAAACTGAAGCCCTATCACGTCGGACCTTGTTATATCTATGTTCCCGTCCAATCTTTGCATAAGCTCTTCTTTTGTTGTATCTGTAAGGACGGTAATAGGTATACCTATAAGGTGTATAGTATCTTCGATAAGGCCTGTGAAACACTAGTGAGAAACCAAATGCCGGTCTTACAAAGAACCTATGAAAAGGTCTGTACACATAATGTCTGTTGTAAATATTTATATATCCTGAATGATAATCGTAATATCCGCGATGATTGTAATAAACATACATACCACCCATTCTATACACTCTATTGTTTCGGTACCGAATATCAACATCACCAATCTGTGTTACACGACCATAATGGTCATAATAGATAGGTACATTCTCAACTTGGATTACTGCACCGTAATCATCGTATTGTGCATATGGACTGTAATCGTATCCTGAATTGAATGTAATACCGTTCCTTCGACCAGAAACTCGATTGTCAATATAAAAGTCAAACTCACCATCGGGATATACTGAAAACGTAATGCCATTCTCAACAAAAATGAAGGAGTTATTGTATCTATAAGCATTGCGCATTGCAACCTTATCTTCAACTGTACTAGCCATGATACCAGTGGTACCTAAAATGAGGGCTGTAAAAAGGAGTACTAAATTTCTCATGATATAAGGTTTTAAACCTGCCCGACGGCAGATGGGTTTCCGAATGCAACTATTTACATTCGATTATAACATACCAAACAGCGTGCCACAAATTTTTAGAATAAGATAAGTAATTGATAAACAGATGCTTAAAAAAGTACAGCTTAAAGCTTTTCCCTTAAGTAATTGGCGGTGAAAGAAGTTTTGCTTTGTACAATCTGTTCGGGAGTACCCTGGGCAAGCACTTTGCCGCCATTCTCTCCGCCTTCCGGACCAAGATCAATAATATGGTCTGCACATTTAATGAGCTCAATATTATGTTCGATTACAATAACGGAGTGACCACGGGTAATGAGAGCATCAAAGGAATTCAATAATTTCTTGATATCGTGAAAATGTAAACCGGTCGTGGGTTCATCAAAAATGAACAAGGTTTTATCTTTGGAGGTTCCTTTCACTAGAAATGAAGCTAATTTAATACGTTGTGCTTCACCACCTGATAGGGTAGAGGAAGATTGCCCCAAAGTAACATAGCCTAAACCAACATCACGCAATGGTTTAAGTTTATTTACTATTTTAGTTTGGTTATGCGCTTCAAAGAAATCGATAGCGTTGTCTATCGTCATACAAAGCACATCATCAATGCTTACACTCTCAAATTTAACTTCCAGTACTTCTTTTTTAAATCGTTTACCACCGCAAGTATCACATTCAAGATGTACATCGGCCATAAACTGCATCTCTACGGTTATTTCACCTTCGCCCTTACATTTTTCACAGCGACCCCCATCGACATTAAAAGAGAAATGTTTGGCTTGGTACGCTCTGATTTTACTTAATTTTTGGGAAGCGAATAATGCACGAATATCATCATAGGCCTTTATGTAAGTAACAGGATTGGAACGGGAGGATCTACCAATTGGATTTTGGTCAACAAATTCTACATTTTTTATAGATTGATATTTGCCTTCAACAGCGGTAAACTGTCCGGCCTTTTGACCGTAGCCACCTACTTCCTTAAGTATAACTGGGTATAACAGTTTTTTTACCAAAGTACTTTTACCACTGCCTGAGACTCCCGTTATAACAGTTAGCATATTCAATGGGAAAGTAACATCGATATTTTTTAGGTTGTTTTCTCGTGCCCCTTTGATCTCGATGTAATTTTTTGATGATCTCCTTGTATTGGGGATCACTATTCTTTCGGTTCCGTTTAAATAAGCTGCCGTTAAGGATGTGGATTTAAGAATTTCTGCCAAAGTACCATGAGCAACAACTTCGC
>CAZHJO010000075.1:0-9488 GCA_964532755.1 uncultured Maribacter sp.
CATAGTTTGATAACCATTGTTCAAGGTTTTAAGTAGTTAATAACGCACCCCAACTACTACAGGCAAACTTTATATTGTCTTCGGTAAACCATCCGTTTTTATGACCTGCAAGTTGAATGGCATCGTTTAATTTATTCTGCCAAACTTTATTTGCAGTGCCAAAGTGATCTTTTTTATTGTTTTCGCAATACTCCCTAAGGAATTTTCCGAGTTTTATAAAAGCCATTACTATATCCTTATGGTCTATCATAATAGTTGTGCAGAATTCTATTTGGGTTTACCTTTGGGCAAAAATAAGCATGCTGAGGTTAATTCAGTTTAAAAGAAAAAGAAAATTATGGCAATAATAATAACAGATGAATGTATAAATTGTGGGGCTTGTGAACCTGAGTGCCCTAATACGGCAATCTATGAGGGCGCAGATGAATGGCGTTATAGCGATGGTACCGCTTTAGAAGGTAATGTGGTTTTACCTAATGGTAAATCGGTTAATGCAGATGATGTTCAAGAACCAGTGAGTGATGAACTTTACTATATAGTGGCAGATAAATGTACCGAGTGCAAGGGCTTTCATGATGAGCCGCAATGTGCTGCGGTTTGCCCTGTGGATTGTTGTGTACCTGATGAAGACCACGTTGAAACCGATGAGGAACTGCTTGGGAAACAGAAGTTCATGCATCCCGAGGATTAGGAATTATCGGGTTGTATTACTTAAAATCTTTGCAGCTATTTCCTTTAAAAATTTAGCACAGACCATGGCTGTTACTCCGTTTATATCCCGGGTCGGATTATATTCCACTATATCAGCTCCAATGATCGGAACTTCAATATTTTGAATAATTTGAAGTACTTGCCTTGTGCTTAAACCTCCAGGTTCATGGTGTGATACGCCAGGCGCATAGGCGGGGTCTAATGCATCAATATCCAAAGAAATATATATTGGGGCATCGAATTTTGGGATAGATTGACTATTGAAATCTTTCATAGCAATAATTTCTACGCTATATTTCTCGGCTTGTTCTCTTTGATGTGCAGACAATGTCCTTATACCGACCTGAACCAATCGGTTGGCCAACTTTTCTTCCATAATCCGAGCAAAGGGGCACGCGTGTGAATATCTATCACCTTCGAATTCATCATATAGATCACTATGGGCATCGATGTGCAGCATATTAACCTGGCCATGGCTATTGAATACCGCTTTAAGAATTGGATAGGTAATAGAGTGGTCTCCGCCCAATGTAATCAAGGTATGTCCTCTGGCGAGATTTGTATTTGTTATTGCTTCAATCTCAAAATAGTCCTTAATTTCAAAATCACCCATGTCTGACCATAAATCAGGGATCAGTTCCATTCCAGATTCAGAAAAATAATTCGTGGAGTGATTATTGAATGCTTTTCGAATTAGTGGAGGTGCCAAGGCTGGACCTTGTATAAAAGATGATTTGTCATCGAACAAAATTCCTTGCAACCCTATTTTATTGTTTCTCATACCTTTGTTTTCAATGTTCCCTCATATTTTGAGTTAATGGATTATTTGTTTTCCCAACTTTGATAAATATACAAGGCTAAGACCTATATTTGCACCGTTTTTAAATAATTTATCATGAAAGCAGGTATCGTGGGGCTTCCCAATGTAGGCAAATCAACCTTATTCAATTGCTTGTCCAATGCAAAGGCACAAAGTGCGAACTTTCCGTTCTGTACTATTGAACCCAATATTGGAGTGGTCAATGTACCTGATGCTAGACTCGAAAAGTTGGAGTCACTCGTAAATCCAGAAAAAGTTTTGCCGGCAACCGTAGAAATCGTTGATATCGCTGGATTGGTAAAAGGGGCAAGCAAAGGGGAAGGACTTGGCAACCAATTTTTAGGGAACATCAGGGAAACGGACGCTATTTTGCATGTACTTCGATGCTTTGACAATGATAATGTTGTTCATGTAGATGGTTCGGTTGATCCTATTCGTGATAAGGAAACCATTGATATGGAGCTACAGTTGAAAGATCTTGAAACTTTAGAGAAGAAGCTCGACAAGGTTAAAAGAGCTGCCAAGACCGGTAATAAAGAAGCCCAGAAAGAGGAAGCGGCATTATTGAAAATAAAGGTAGGACTTGAAGCGGGGATTTCTGTCAGAGCTATTGAACTTTCTTATGATGATAAACGGGATTATGTAAAGCCATTACAGTTTATTACCGATAAACCGGTCATGTACGTGTGTAATGTTGATGAAGATTCCGCTGTTACTGGAAACGAGTATGTCGTGAAAGTAAAGGAGGCCGTTGCTAATGAAAAAGCCGAAGTTGTCGTCTTAGCAGTTGGGACGGAAGCAGATATTACAGAATTGGAAACCTATGAAGAACGTCAAATGTTCTTGGAAGATCTTGGATTAACTGAACCGGGCTCAGCTAAATTGATTCGTGGTGCTTATAGATTGTTGGACCTGGAAACCTATTTTACAGCAGGTGAAAAAGAGGTCCGTGCTTGGACAATTCCTGTGGGTGCCACAGCACCGCAGGCTGCTGGTGTAATACATACCGATTTTGAAAAAGGCTTCATAAGGGCAGAGGTCATCGCTTATGACGACTATATAAATTATGGGAGTGAGGCCAAAGTAAAGGAAGCTGGTAAAATGCGTGTCGAAGGAAAGGACTATGTGGTCCAGGATGGCGATGTTATGCATTTTAGGTTCAATGTCTAGCTTATTTCCAGCAATTTTTTTACTACCGCTATGTTTGGGATGCCATTGGGTATTGTAATCCATAAGAATACTTTTGCCGAATTCTTAAGTAAAAGTTTTAGGTTGGTCGTATGGGGAAAATTACATCGGTCACGGGGAGTGGTATTTTGCTTGCTATTATAGGGGTGGTACTCTTTTCAGCGAAAGCTGTAATGGTAAAAATGGCCTACACGTATGGGATAGATCACTTAACACTGCTTTTATTTCGTATGGTATTTGCCTTCCCTTTTTATTTACTCATTGCTTTCCTGTCAAAACCATTACATCCGAAGGAAATAAGGAATAGTGATTATTTGTGGATTGTATTCTTCGGATTCATTGGGTATTATCTGGCCAGTTTATTTGATTTTATGGGATTACAGTACATTAAAGCTGGGCTGGAGCGCATAATTCTATTTATATATCCAACCATTGTCGTCTTGTTGTCTTGGTTTATTTTCAGGAAAAAAATTACGAAACTCCAGGTTCTTGCAATAGTGGTAACCTATTTAGGGGTGCTAATCACATTTTGGGACGAGGCTGGTGCTACTGAAAACCCCATTCTACTGGGCGGTTTTCTAATTTTTTTAAGTGCCTTTACCTATGCGTCCTATTTGGTGGGTAGCGGTTGGTTGATACCAAAATTCGGGGTTATGCAATTTACGTCATATGCGATGATAGTATCTACAATATGTATTGTCGTTCATTACCTGTTCATTAATGGATTCAATTTATCAAGCTATCCTTCCCAAGTATACCTATTGGGCATGGCCATGGCCATTTTCTCTACTTTGGTGCCTTCTTTTTTGGTTTCAGCGGCGATCAATCGGTTAGGGGCTTCCACTTTTTCGATTTTCGGAAGTTTGGGACCTGTGTCTACCATAATCCTTGCATTTTTCTTTCTGGAAGAAACCATCACCTTTTTGCAGATTTTTGGGATGTTAGTTGTTATAGGTGGGGTTATGCTGGTCTCAAGGAAAAGAGTTTGACCTATATTTCAAAACATGGATTGGGTATTATAGAAATAGAAGATTTTGATTAGCGCTACTAAAAGACAAAACATTTTTGAAGGTGCTGCATTGAATTATATCAACAAAAATGGTACTTTCGTTGTTGATTACTTTCCAAGCCAAGTACTTTGAATTTTGCTTTGAAATTTTATATTAGCAGGGTTAAACCCTGAAGCATTATGGCACAGTCCCAATATACAGAAGATAATATTCGATCACTCGATTGGAAAGAGCATATCCGTTTACGTCCTGGAATGTATATTGGTAAGTTGGGCGATGGCTCTTCAGCAGATGATGGAATCTATATTCTTTTAAAGGAAACCATCGACAACTGTATTGATGAATTTGTGATGGGAGCGGGAAAGACCATTGAGATCGTTATAAAGGATAAATTGGTTCGAGTAAGGGATTATGGACGGGGCATCCCATTGGGAAAAGTTGTTGATGTTGTTTCAAAAATGAATACAGGCGGAAAGTACGACAGTCGCGCCTTCAAGAAGTCAGTTGGTCTGAATGGGGTTGGTACGAAAGCGGTAAATGCACTTTCCAGTTTTTTTGAAGTACAATCCGCCAGGGAAAACAAAATTAAAACGGCTCAATTCAATCAAGGGAACTTAGTTACTGAGGAAGGTCCGGTTGAAACCTCAAAACGAAAAGGAACAAGGGTTTCATTTACGCCTGATGAGGCCATATTCAAAAAATATAAGTATCGGAATGAATATGTTGAGCGTATGCTCAAGAATTATGTGTATCTAAATCCTGGTTTGACAATAGTTTTCAATGGCGAAAAATTTCATTCTGAAAACGGATTGAAAGATCTATTGGAGGATAATAACAATGCCGAAGATCTGTTGTACCCTATAATTCATCTAAGAGGTGATGATATTGAAGTTGCCATTACACATAGCAAAACCCAATATAGCGAGGAATACCATTCTTTCGTCAATGGTCAGCATACTACCCAGGGAGGCACGCATCAAGCGGCATTTCGTGAGGCATTGGTAAGAACCATTCGTGATTTTTATGGAAAGAACTATGATGCCAGTGACATTCGTAAATCCATTATATCGGCGATTTCGATAAAGGTAATGGAGCCTGTCTTTGAAAGCCAGACCAAAACCAAATTGGGATCAACTGACATGGGAGGTGATTTCCCTACAGTTCGCACCTACATCAACGACTTTATTGGAAAATACCTGGACAATTATTTGCATAAGAATCCAGAAACGGCCGAGAAGTTGCAGCGGAAGATCATGATGGCCGAAAAAGAGCGAAAAGAGCTTTCGGGCATACGTAAATTGGCCCGAGATCGAGCTAAAAAAGCAAGTCTTCACAATAAGAAGCTACGCGATTGTCGCGTGCATTTAGGCGATATGAAGAATAATCGCCGTTTAGAAAGCACGCTTTTTATTACCGAAGGGGATTCCGCTTCCGGTTCCATTACAAAATCACGGGATGTCAATACACAGGCGGTATTCAGCTTAAGGGGAAAACCATTGAATTCTTATGGAATGACTAAAAAGATCGTTTATGAGAATGAGGAATTCAATCTCTTACAAGCTGCCTTGAATATTGAGGAATCAATGGAAGACCTTCGTTATAACAATATTGTGATTGCAACGGATGCCGATGTGGATGGAATGCATATTCGGTTGTTATTGATTACCTTTTTTCTGCAGTTTTTCCCCGAATTGATCAAGGAGAATCATCTTTATATTCTGCAAACTCCGCTGTTCAGGGTTCGCAATAAAAAAGAAACGTTTTATTGCTACAGTGACGAAGAGCGTAAAAATGCGATTGATAAGTTAACGGGTAAGCCTGAAATAACGCGATTTAAAGGTCTTGGTGAGATTTCACCAGATGAATTTCAACATTTTATCGGAGAGGATATTCGATTGGAGCCAGTAATGCTCGATAAAGCTATGTCAATAGAAAATCTACTAAAATTCTATATGGGTAAAAACACCCCTGACCGTCAGGAATTCATTATTAATAACCTTAAAGTAGAAATTGACCTAGTAGAAGAAAACCAATTATAAATCAAGATAATACGATTCTTTCTTTATGGAAGAGAATGGAGAACTGAACGAAGCACAAAACGAAGATCAACTTAATGGGGATGGTTCAGGAATAGATGATTCACAAGATGCCCTGACCAAGGTTACGGGAATGTACAAGGATTGGTTTTTGGACTATGCGTCCTATGTCATATTGGAACGTGCCGTTCCCGCAATTGAAGATGGTTTTAAACCCGTTCAGCGCAGAATTTTGCATTCCCTTAAAGAGCTCGATGATGGCCGTTACAATAAAGTTGCGAACGTAGTTGGCCATACTATGCAATATCATCCGCATGGTGATGCAAGTATAGCCGATGCCATGGTGCAAATAGGGCAAAAAGACCTATTGATAGATACCCAAGGTAACTGGGGCAATATCCTAACTGGCGACAGGGCTGCAGCTTCACGATATATTGAGGCGCGTCTTTCCAAGTTTGCACTTGAGGTGGTTTTTAGCCCTAAGATTACAGAATGGCAGTTGTCCTATGATGGTCGTAAAAAGGAACCTGTAAATCTTCCGGTAAAGTTCCCTTTACTTTTAGCCCAAGGCGCTGAGGGTATTGCTGTCGGACTTTCTACTAAGGTATTACCACATAACTTCAAGGAGTTGATCGATGCTTCAATAAAACATCTTAAAGGACAGCGATTCAAACTATTTCCTGATTTCCCAACCGCGGGAATAATAGATGTGAGTAATTACAACGATGGTCTGCGAGGAGGTAAGGTTCGTGTACGTGCAAGAATATCCCAGAAAGATAAGAATACCCTGGTTATAAGTGAGATACCTTATGGCACCAATACTTCTTCTTTAATAGATTCAATCTTAAAAGCAAATGACAAAGGGAAGATAAAGATCAAAAAAATCGAGGACAATACAGCTGCTGAAGTAGAGATTCTTGTGCATTTACCTGCTGGTATTTCTCCGGACAAGACCATTGATGCGTTGTACGCATTTACGTCATGTGAATCATCTATATCCCCCTTAGGTTGTATCATCGAGGATAACAAACCGCTTTTTATAGGTGTGTCCGAAATGTTGCGGCAATCAACTGATCTTACGCTGGAGTTATTGAAAGCAGAGCTTGAGATTCAGCTTTCGGAACTTGAGGAACAATGGCATTTTGCTTCGTTGGAACGAATTTTCATCGAAAACCGAATTTATCGTGACATTGAGGAAGAAGATACATGGGAAGGCGTTATTTCGGCAATTGACAAGGGTCTTAAACCACATACCAAGCATTTAAAACGTGCAGTGACCCAAGAGGATATCGTTCGCTTAACAGAGATTCGGATAAAGCGAATCTCTAAATTTGACATTGATAAGGCACAGCAGTATCTTGAGACATTAGAGCAGAAAATAGCTGAAGTAAAGCATCATTTAGCGAATCTCATACCATTTGCCATAGATTACTTTAAGAACCTCAAGACCAAATATGGCAAGGGACGTGAACGTAAATCAGAAATCCGGATTTTTGATGATATCGAAGCTACCAAAGTTGTCATTAGAAACACCAAGCTTTACGTGAATCGCGAAGAAGGATTTGTGGGCACTTCCTTGCGTCGTGATGAATATGTTACGGACTGTAGCGATATAGATGATATTATTGTTTTTACAAAGGACGGCAAGGCAATGATCACCAAAGTAGATGCCAAGACCTTCATAGGAAAGAATATTATTCATGTTGCGGTATTCAAGAAAAAGGATAAGCGCACCACTTATAACATGATTTATAAAGACGGTAGGGGTGGTCCTACCTATATCAAAAGATTCAATATTACGAGTGTTACACGAGATAAATTATATGATCTCACCACAGGTAAGCCCCAATCCCAAGTTTATTATTTTACAGCGAACCCAAATGGTGAGGCAGAGGTGGTCACCGTTAACCTGCGGCAGGTGGGGAGTATTAAAAAACTGAAATGGGATATCGATTTTGCCGATGTTCTGATAAAGGGAAGAGCCTCTAAGGGGAATATTGTGACAAAATATTCGGTAAAACGAATTGAACTCAAGGAAAAAGGAGTTTCAACCTTAAAACCACGTAAAATTTGGTTTGATGATGTTGTTCGTAGATTGAATGTAGATGGTCGTGGCGAATTATTAGGTGAATTTAGAGGGGATGATCTTTTATTGATCGTGAACCAAAAAGGAATTGCCAAAACATTCCTGCCGACCATGACCTCTCGTTTTGATGACGATATGATCGTACTTGAAAAATGGAATCCCAACAAGCCTTTGTCTGCGATTCATTGGGATGGCGTTAAAGAAAGGTTCTATGTAAAACGTTTTTTGATAGAACAGGGAAGCAAAGAGGATTTATTTATTTCAGAACACCCCAAATCGTATCTAGAATTAATTTCCACAGATTGGCGCCCTGTTGTGGAATTGGAATTCGTGAAACCTCGGGGGAAAGATGCTAAACCGAATTTAACCGTTGATATAGCCGATTTTATTGCGGTCAAAGGAATAAAAGCTTTAGGCAATCAACTGACTTCTGAAAAGGTAAAGAATATCAATGCAATGGACCCATTGCCATATGAGGAACCGGTAGAGCAGGAAGCCAATGAGATTGAGGTTGTTGACGAGGAAGATGTGAGTACGGAAACTGCGAAGACGAAAGAAAGCAAACCTGAAAATCCCATAGACCCTGAAATAGATGAAGAAGGTCAGACGGCCTTGTTTTAAGTATAAAAAGGACTTCAATGAAAAAATTCGTTCAAGAATTTAAGGATTTCGCAATTAAAGGTAATATGATCGATATGGCCATTGGCATCATCATAGGAACCGCCTTTAACAAGGTATTGAACGTTCTTGTAAAAAAAGTCATTATGCCACCATTATCCTTGTTGACCGAGGATGTTCAGCTTTCTGGGAAAAAGTATGTACTGCGTGAGGCCATAGGTGAGGTAAGTGAAGTAGCTATTGGCTATGGTGAGCTAATCGAGGTTGTTATTGATTTTGCGATTATATCATTTACTATTTTTGTGGTGATTAAATTCATGAATCGTTTTCGGACCAAGGCCGAGGACCCATCTAATTTAGAGGAAAAAACCCCAAAAAATATTGAGTTATTGGCTAGTTTAGAGCAACTTATGAAGGAACAAAATGAAATTTTGAGAAAAAAATAAAGAATACCTCTAGTAATAGTTTTGCTAGGGTCGCATTTTAAACAGTACCTTTGCGTTAATTTTGAATTTATGGATTTTACCAACCCCCTGGTATACGGAGTACCGTGTTTTATTGCATTTATCTTATTGGAATTGACATATAGTAAAACTCATGACAAGGAGGATTTGTATGAGTGGAAGGATCTATTTGCAAGTGGTTTCATGGGTGTTGGTTCGGCAATCATTGCTCCCTTGATCAAGGTGATTTCAGCAATTGTGATTTTTGAGTTCACCTATGAACTATTCAATCCAATGGTTGATGGTGTAAGGACCAATATTATGGGATATGCGTCTTTTGGGTATGCCTGGTATATTTGGTTGCTCTGTCAGTTAGCCGACGATTTTACCTATTACTGGTTTCACCGTGCCAATCATGAAGTTCGGTTATTATGGGCCGCCCATATCGTACATCATTCCTCGGAAAATTACAATTTGGGAACCGCTGTACGCAATGGCTGGTTTACCATTCTTTATAAACCGCTGTTCTATATGTGGATTCCAGCCTTGGGCTTTCCTCCGGAGATGGTGGTTGTA
>CAZHJO010000076.1:0-9438 GCA_964532755.1 uncultured Maribacter sp.
CTTTCCGTTCCAGTTTTGCCCGACCCCCTCGGAGCCGCGCGAAAGCACAAGCGGCGAAAAGGCCTCTTGACCTTTCCTCTCCCTGCCCATAAAAAAAGAATGCTTCCATCCAATTTTTGATGCAGAACATCGATATTTTAAAGTCCCTCTAATTCTTTTAACTACCTTGAAATCAATAGATAGGGGAAATGAAGATAATCGACAATATCGCCGATTGGTTTGTCATCTTGAAGAAAAGGAAAGACGTAATCAACCATGACATGACCACTTTTATGAAAAGAGGTAAGAATGCTTTGATTGTTTGGGCCCTCTTTTTTGGACTAATATTCGCGTATATGTCGTTTGATCTTTACAGGAAATATGGTAAGTTCTGGCTTGCAATGATACCCATAGGGTTCTTCACGATTTTTATATTAGTGGTTTCAGTAAGGGACTCCTATAGGGATAAATTAAAAATGCATAGTCGAAGTTCACGTATGAAACTGGTCAGCTTCAATATGGATTTTAACGAGCGTATTCTTAGGAGGATATATACCTCATTGACCAAATACGAATACTTGGACGAGAATCTGAGTAGCTTCGAAGATTTTTATAATGTACTTGTCCTAAATTTCGATGAACATGATTCGGCCTTACACTTCATTTGTACACAACCCCAACTGAAATATATTTTAGACAAGTTCAAGCAACTTAAAAAGGGAATAAGTCTGAAGTCCTTTGAGCGTTCCAAAAAAATATACCACAAGGGAAATTTGATTTCTGCAGAAACATTATCAAAAAAGTATAATGAGTTTCCACCAGACCACGAATTTGAGCAAAGAATAGATTCATTTTTCGAATTCTTGGGGGATATTTAGAAATTTCAAGGGGGAGACTTCCCCTTTTTGACTCTTCCATCTGCTTTCATCCATTTACATTGCATCGCACATTTGTAACACAAGTAGGCCGTATTGCGGCTATTTTAAAGCAGAAAATATGGAAACGGAAAATGACATGGTGGAACTCCTTAGAGAAATCAAAGGGCTGCTTTCACACCAGAAGAAAGTGATGAATGTAGATGACCTTGTGGCCTATACGGGACTATCAAAAAGCAAGATTTATAAGCTGACCCAATTGCGATTGATCCCCATGGGAGGCAACAAACACATCCGCCAAAAATTCTTTGATAAGGATATTATCGATGCTTGGCTGATGGGCGAACCCAATCTTTCCGATGACTATTTGGATAGGGAATTCGACAAACGATTTTCCGGCGATAAAAAAGAATAATGTAGTGAAACGTACTACTTATCTATAAAAGTAATGAATATGGAATGTATGTGGATAGGGAGAAAAAGATGATGGTTACATATGGACGGATATTTCTTAGTAGTATTTATTTCAAGATGTGTCATTGTCATGACAAATCTTGCTTTTGCTCCCGTTGGTCGCAAAAGATCGGAACTGTTGATTTGGCAATCGATGTGTTATTTAAACAAGGGTTTCCGATGTGATTATTTTAAAATTTTGGAGATATATAAGATTAGGAAATACCAAAAGTGAAAAAAGAATTTATACAATTTCGATGTTCCATCTATGAAAAGAAACTGCTCAAGGTCAAGGCCGACAAGAGCGGACTTTCACTAAGTGAGTTCTGTCGTCGAGCGGCATTTGATGTGAAGATAGTCGAACGGTTTTCGGAGGAACAAATCACTATCTATAAAATGCTTTCCAAGTATCAATATAATTTCAAGCTAATCGGGAATATGTTCAGAAAACGGAATTCAAGACTCGCCGACGAGGTCACCCAATTGTCAAATGAAATACGGCAACATTTATTAAGTCTCAAAAAATGATAGGGAAAGGAAGATCGATATCACATACGGGAGCTTCTATGGGTTATGGTTGGAACGAGGAGAAGGATGCCAAAGTGGTATATCGACAACATCTGGCAGGAGAAAATCCAAGAGAAATCACGCAAGAATTCAAGATCATACAATCGCAAAACCACAGATGCAAAAAGAATACTCTAAGTTTTGTATTGAGTCCTACGATAAAAGATGGACAAGAGTTGAAAGACAAACAGCTAACCGAAATCACACAAAGATTTATAAGGGAAATGAAATTACAAGAGCGCCAGGCCATTGCTTTTGTGCATCAAGACAAAAGTCATTTACACATCCACTTATATGTAAACCGAATCGGTTTTCATGGGAAAGCTTACAAGGATAATTATGTTGGAAAACGTAGCCAACTGATTGCAGAAAAAGTCGCGAAACAAATGGGCCTGACTACGGTAAAAGAGGTACAACAAGAAAAACTGAACGAAGTGAAAAATGTACGACAAGAAATAAGGCAAATCCATGAAAGGGTATTGATGGAATTGAAGCCCAAGGATTTTGACCAATACATCAAATATATGAAGCAAAGGAAGGTGGAGGTTATTCCGAGCATTAACAAATCAAATCGATTGCAAGGATTCCGATTTGAATACAGAGGGCATAATCTAAAGGGAAGTGAAGTACACCGTTCGATGTCTATGGGACGAATAGCGGAACGCATTGGATTTGATAAAACGATTGTTCAAAAAATCGCAAAAGAGAATACATTAAATCTACTCGGAAAAACTGTAGGAGTATCGCCCAACTTTGCTGCGACGATTGCAAAGAAGGCCATCAAAATGGCCGTAAAAAAATCAATAGGATTGGGAATGGAAATATAAGATTATGGCAAAGATGGACGAAATCATGGAAGTGCTTACCCAAGAAATAGCTGGGTTCAACAAATCCATTGGCAAACTGGAAGAACTTTCTGATAAGTTCAATGACCTAAAAATAAAAACGGACACCTCAAGCTTGGAATTTCTTCTGAAAGGTTTTGTCGGGACACAAAAGGAATCGATAGCATCTTATGAAAATCGGATGGATGAAGTTTTGAAAAAGATAGAAAAATCCAGATGGACTCCAAAATGGGAAGTCGTCCTGCTCTATATTATGATAATTGCCAACACCGTTGCTTTCATTTATTTCGGCTATTATTTTATCAACTACGACTTGAAAATGCAAGATGCCGTTGGTCAAGCCAGACAGGAGGGCTTAGGCAGAGCAAGGGGCTATTTCGAAGACCATGAGGTTATCTATAAAGATTTTAAAAGATGGGCCAAGAAGCAAGATAGCGTTCCAAATCCGGAGTAGGGCTGCGCCCTATCCGGCTTTTGCTTTACGCTTATCTGCCGGAACGCTACAAAACCCGGACAGGATCCATGCGCGGGTAAGTTATGGTAAGATTTGGGCAGGAATCACCCAAATTCTATAAAGGCTTAGGTGTTACTTTGAAATTTACTTTTCAATTTTTCAAACTGTGCGCTGTGTTTTTCAGGGTTTGATTGTTTTAATTTCTGCACGTTTTGCAATTTCCATTGTACGGATGGAAACTTTTCAAAATCATATAGGCTCCAATCAGGAGTACCGTTTTCAAAACTCAATAGAAATTGTTTATCAATATTGGTTAGATTTTCATGGATGGTTTGAATAAGTAAACTTCGCGTAGTTTCAAAATCCTCATACGAAAAAGGTTCATCGCTCATGCCCTCAAATTGGTTGGCCATCGCTGCACGTTGGTCCAGTAAGTTTGGGTACAACATTTCATAAATCGGTCGCTTACCTCCCAAAAGGCAAAATAGAAATCCTATTTTTATTTCATTTGTAAACCCTTCATTCTGTAATAGGTTTTTAACGTCAAATAAATCTCTTGGATGTTGGCGGTCAAGAGCTGCACAGATTTTACCTCCGTATAATTGCCCTACCGGAATGATTGGAATGGCACAAAACACATCAAACTCATTTTGCGCTTTCTCACAAAGTTCCATTTCTGATGCTGGTGCAATAATGCCACGCATAGCTTGACTTACTTCGAGTTTTATTTGTGCTTGTCTGTTTAAAATTAAAAGTTTGAGTTCTTTTTCTTTATGTGTAACCTGAACGTTAGGAACTGCGGTTTCAATAGTAGCTTTGATGCGCAGCAATGCTTTTGATATGTTAGAAAAGGATGTCGCCCTATCCTCCACAGGAATATAGGTCAAATCGATATCCACGGAAAGGCGCGGCATATCTCGCACAAAAAGATTGATAGCCGTCCCCCCATGAAGTGCAAAACAGTCCTCCTTGGCGACTTCGGGAAGCACGCTCAATAACAACGATACTTGTGGTTTATAATTCGCCATTTGCTAGTTCTACAGGTACTGTGATTTTATATTTCGAATTGTAAACACCATTTTTTACCATACTTCGCTTACCACTACCTAAATCAATTTTTTCGATGTCTAGATGTTTTACCCAACTATGGTTTGCTTTTTCAGCTAAAAATAAAAACAGCCGTTTTACTTTTATAGAGGTACAGCTTTCCAATAGTTTTTGCACAAGATTGGGTCTAAGGTTATTCAGTCCTTCCATTAATTGATAGCACTCTAGAAGTTCTTGGTTTTTGGGTGTTAAAAATAGGCACTCCAACATTGCCCTGGCAGCACTGGAGATTTTTATGGAAAATGTTTTTAGTTCTATTTCTACGAGGCCTATGTCGGCTGGTAGAAAAGAAGAACTATAAAAGTCCAATTGTACACCCCAGTCATGATTTATGCACCAAGTGGGTAGCTTTTCATGTTGCCCGCCAAAAACAGTGACCTTCTTTTGAGAAAGTTCCAAATAATGTGCTTTTCCGAGTAGGGAGAGGGCGGTCTTAGCTGCTGGGTGGATAAATAGCCCTGCTTGTTCTTGAAGTGCATAGATAGCACCTTCGTACCCTACATCATCGCCAGACCGTATCATTGCGCCCGTGCCGATAGAGGTCAGCCAGTCGCTATTACGATATCGTTTTTGAAGGTCGAGGCTATAGCCTTGTTCGACCAACCACGAAGATAGATAGACGATGCCTGTAGGGTTCGTACCTAGTAGTTGGTTTATTTTTATTCTTTTATCGGTACTCATAGTACCAATGTATGACTTATTTTAAACTTGTCCAAACAAAAAGTTTAAAAATAATTGATTTTAGGTACTTATAGTACTTTTAATGGATATTTTATAAACTATCTGGGTTTTATTCAGGGCAATGGTCCAAATAATTCATGAATTAGGTGTTGAAATTAAACTTGTATTTGATTCAATCACTACTTTGGTTTAATGATGACCTTATGCGCCATATTTCTTGTAGAACTCAGGTTTTAGAACCTTCCAATCCTTTCCGGCATCAGGATCGGCTTTATGATCGGCCAAATGCTGGTCAAGTACTTTCCTATGTTCCTCCGAGATTTCGAAATTATTTTCTATTTCTTGATTCATTTTTACAAAGGTTTTAACCCTTCTTTTTACATTGATTCCAATATAAAACAATCGGCTTTTAAAATGAAAATAAGCAAATTAATTTGATGAATAGGAATTAGTGCCCAAAAGGGACTTTTATGGGTAGGGGAAACGAAGAAAACGTTGGAAATTGTGATGTTTTAACACCTCAGTTTTGTGATATTATGCGTGCAGGGCTAATTTTGGTACAGCATGCTAGGCTAATTTTGGTGCGACATTTACCCTTACTTTGTTACAAAAAAATCGAAATTTTACCCTAACTCTGTTACTAATGAAGTGTAGAAATTGGCTTTAGAAACCTCCCTTAAAAGAAAGTTTCTAGTTCTTTCATAATTATTTACATCAGAATGCGCATTAATATCCCCAAAAACAGTATTATTGGGGATAATATTACCCAAAATGAAAACTAAAAGAGCTGTCCTATTTCCAAAACATCAAAAGATAATGGAGCAGGTGGGGGAAAATATCAAACTGGCTCGTAAACGAAGAAAGCTAACGACCATTCAAATATCCGAACGAGCCGGGATAGACAGAAAGACCCTTTATGAAATTGAAAAAGGGTCCCCAAGCGTGAGCATTGGAGCCTATTTTAATGTACTGAGAACTTTGAGACTTCAGGATGATTTTTTGAAATTGGCCGCTGATGATGAGTTTGGGAGAAAACTTCAGGACTTGGCTTTGTTGTAGCATCTCAATATATGTCGATAAAAGTTCAAAATTTCGACATATTCAGAATATATGTCGATGGGATAAACATCTTGTCATAATACCTCGTTAGAAGTGTCTCATAAAATGTGAATTAACGAAACTACTTAATGAGACCAAGAATGGGACACTTTTAGGGAAGGTAGTGTGCTGTTAGAATAACTGTCCTTTAAAATGGCCGCTTTATGGGATCGCGAATATGGATTTAAAAATGACTATATTGGAATTGCCCCTATAATAGATCTATGATCATATTCCTACGTTAGGTTTCATTTTAAAATAACATTATGAACAACAAAATTGCCACCTTATTTATTTGTATTGCTTTAGTTAGTTGTGCAGAAGTTCAAAATTCAGAAGTTACCAAAGAAGTGAAAGACAAAATACCATCAGATTCTAGTATTACCTCAGTTTTCGGAAAAGAATCCATAGTATATACAACAGCTAGTGAGACTAACTTAAGGCTTACAGAAACGGCAAAAACTTCCTTTAATGGTGCCAAACAACCTCTAGAAAACGAGGTTTCTGTTTTTGTAAATTCAAGGAAGTCATTCCAAACTTTATTGGGGATCGGGGGTGCGATAACAGATGCTTCTGCAGAGGTGTTCGCTCAATTACCAGCCGAAAAGCAAAAAGAGTTTTTAACCGCCTACTATGATAAAGACAAAGGAATTGGCTATTCCCTATGTAGAACACCAATACATAGCAGCGATTTTAGTAGTGGAAGTTTCACTTATATTGAAGAAGGAGATAAAGACTTAAAGACCTTCAGCATTGAACATGATAAAACGTATAGAATACCATTGCTAAAGAAAGCGATTGCAGAGGCAGGAGGTAGCTTGTTGCTTTATGCCAGTCCATGGAGTCCTCCCGCTTTTATGAAAGACAATAATAATATGCTTCAAGGTGGGAAACTACTTCCAGAATATTTCGATGCCTGGGCTCTTTATTATGCCAAGTTTATTAAAGCATACGAAGCGGAGGGAATGCCCATTTGGGGAATCACCATTCAAAATGAGCCAATGGCGGTACAACGTTGGGAGTCGTGTATATATACCGCTGAAGAAGAACGAGATTTTCTAAAGAATCACCTTGGGCCAACGTTGGATCGAGAAGGGCTTGGTGATAAAAAAATTGTAGTTTGGGATCATAATAGGGACCTTATTAACCATCGGGCCAATACAATTTTTGAAGACCCTGAAGCAGCAAAATATGCATGGGGAATCGGATTTCACTGGTATGAAACATGGGCTGGCGGTGAGCCGATGTTCTCAAACTTAGGCAACATAAAAGAATCTTTTCCCACTAAAAACCTTTTATTTACTGAAGGCTGTCAGGAAGGTTTTAGAGCTGATAGATACCAATATTGGCAGCACGCAGAGCGTTATGGCCGATCTATGATTAATGATTTCAACCAAGGTACAGTTGGGTGGACGGATTGGAATATTTTACTAAACCAAAATGGCGGACCCAATCATGTGGGCAATTACTGTTTTGCTCCTATTCATGGGGACACCGAGGAAGGAGATTTAATATACACACCGACTTATTATTACATTGGTCACTTTTCAAAATTTATTCGCCCGGGAGCTAAAAGGATTAGTACAGTAAGCAGTAGAAGCCACCTTTTGAGTACTTCTTTTATAAATGAAGACAATAGCATGATCAATGTGATAATGAATCAAAGTGATGAAAAAATTAGTTATAATCTTTATGTTGACCGGGCACAGGCAATTTCTATCACGATACCGGCTCATGCAATTCAAACTGTAGTAACAAAGTAGTGGAAATTGAAGAAAAGAAACCCAACAATGTATAAAAACCACTAAAATTGTTTTTATACGAGACCTTTGTCGGTAATTCCCCACATAAAGAAACTCTATTAATTTCTTAAGCTAACGAGTCAATTTTTGTAGGAATTTTAAGATAATATCAACGCGTTAGTCAGAATTAGAAAAATGACGAAACAACCAACTTTCATCAATGTGAAAAAATGTATAAAGAGCAGCTTCCTGTTCCAAAATACAAAATATAGGTTGGACACATTTTGCTGGTTTTGATACAGCAGGAATGTTTCGCCTCTGAATTTGTCTTCGGAGACCTTTGTCTCATTAGGCATGTAGACAATGAACATTACCCTCGGCTTATTAATAGGAAAACTAACCTTATGCCCTCAATTTCTGAATAGGACTTTGGATATATTCAATTGGTAGCCACAGATTTTTCAAGCCGTCTCCGTTCTTCCAATTCCGCTGATATTTTATTCATCATTTTCTTGGATAATGGATATAACAACATCAGTAGAGCTCCTATGACGGCAATAATTGCAGGTATCCAACTCATTAGCATTTTTATCCCGGGAATAGAAGCCTGAACGGCAGCCGGATCCAATCCATCATAACCATATTTACTTAAAACAACACCTATGATAGCTCCTGCAATACCTCCTCCGAACTTGGTAGAAAAAGACCCTGCCGAGTACACTAGGCCAGTTGCCCTTCTTTTGTTCTTCCATTCTGAATAATCAGCAGCATCGCCTAACATCACAAAGGTCAAAGAGGAGAACATAGCGCCAATCAACTCCGAAAGTAGTCCCAGAACGAAAATGGCGACAACCGCACCTGGCCCACAGAATATGATAAGGGAAATAAATGCTCCAGACACAAGCAAAGAAGCAATAAACAGATTGCGCTTTCCAAACCTTGCACTCAAAGGAGTCATTAAAATGGCACCAACGATAGACACCAACATTAACCCAACTAAATAAGAAGCTGCCAATAACTGATTATGAAGGTAATGCGTAAAATAAATAATGATAATGCCTTGTTTCAATGCATTATATGTGCTTGAAAACAATGCGCTGACAAGCAATGTAGACCAAGCACGATTATTTATAAGATCTTTAATATCTTGTTTGATATTGGATTTCTGCGCTTTAGGTGGTTTTATTCGCTCTTTTGTCGTAGCGAACGTAACAAACATGAGCAAGGTTAAAATAGTTGACATCAAATAAAAAGAATAGGTATACCCCTTTTGTTGGTTTATGATTCTGAAATCTTTGGCAGAAAGGTTCGCTTCTCCTTTCACCAGAAAGGAATAGTTTTCGTTTGACGCCATGCTAAAAGTTTTGCCGACAGTAGGTGTGTCTGTTAATGAACGTTCATCTGTCCAAGCAAAGGTGGCAATCCCATCTTCCGTTTTTACATGTACATTTTCAGCATCTTGTGTAGCTGCAATATCGACTTTATAGGTTTCTTCTTCTAGCTTTGAAACCGCTACTTTAGGATCTACATTTCCATAATAAGCAACAAGGAAAAGAAGTGCCCCCTGCACAAGAATTGCTCCACCAAATGAGCCTACCATTCTATAGGATCCAATACTGGTCCTTTCCTTATGATCA
>CAZHJO010000077.1:0-9418 GCA_964532755.1 uncultured Maribacter sp.
CCTGACGGAAACCAAGGTCCCGATGGGAATCAAGGACCTGACGGTGACAAGGGTCCCGTAGGTGATAAAGGTCCCGTCGGTGACAAAGGTGATGCTGGTGATGTAGTAGGCACGGAAGCAAACAACAGTATTACAGTGGCGGCCAATGGCGGTGCTTTTTATGAAAGTCCTATAAAAGCATTTGGGAAAATCGCTTCTAATGGCAATGTCACAAGAGCTACCACGGGTGTAACCGCTACTAGAGTAAGCACTGGGCGTTACCGCGTTACGCTACCAGCGGGAGTAGTTTCTGATGCCAATTACATCATACAACTGACCCAACCAGGAAGAGGCGGAGCCGGAAATGATGACCCCGGTATCTCCTATTCCAACCAAACTTCAACAAGCTTTGAAGTAATCATTGGAGATAATGATAATGGTGGCACAAATAGAAATCGCTTTAACTCCGAATTTATGTTCACCATTTTAGATCTATAAAAACGATATAGTTTCGTTGGAAATCAATATAACATAGAATGAGAGTCTTTTTGCCATTATTGTTAATCACCAGTTGCCTGTTTTCACAGGAAGCAGTCCATAATTTTGGAACAATTCAAATACATAATTCCGCTATGGTCGGATTCCATTTGGATTTGATAAATAATGGAACTTTTGATGAAAACTTAGGCCTGGTTGGTTTTTACGGTGAAAATACCTCCATTAAAGTTTCGGGTGCTTTCAGTCCTATATTTTATGATACCGAAATAGTAGTGGACAAAGGTCTATTTCTCGATACATCCATCGGGGTTATAAATAATGGTAACTTAATTTCAGGGGATGTAATTACCCCAAGAAATCATACTGCCGTTTTTCCTAATTTCATAGAGAATGCCTTTTATGTAGGCGAAAATGACGTATCCATGGTTGATGGTTATGCCGCAATGACCAATAAGGATGTCTTTACTTTCCCAGTTGGTGATGACGAAAGATTAAGACCTTTGGGTATTAATTCAAACCGTTTGAACTCCTTTGCTAAATGTGCATATTTCTATGAAAACCCAAATACGACATCCATCAATGGGAAGAACTATCAGATAAATAAAAAAGCATCGGAATATCTTTCAGTCAGCTCAAAGGAGTTTTGGCACCTGGAAGGTGATATACCATCCTATATTACCCTTACGTGGGATGAATATAGCAATATCGGTGCTTTTGCAGAATATGTTAGTGATATAAAAGTGGTAGGATGGCATAGCGAACAAGGAACTTGGGTAAATCTCGGAAATACAAATGTCGAAGGTGGCATGGACTACGGGGAAGTCACCTCAGACCTATTTATACCCAATGACTATGAAATCATTACCCTTGGAGGGAATGACGATAAATTGGAAGACTTTCGTACCATCGAATTGGATAATTACTTCTTAACACCCAACGGGGATGGTCAAAATGACCTTTTGGTTCTTGAAGGCATTGAAAAATCACCTAGCAACACTATTCAAATCTTCAATCGATATGGGGTATTGGTCTATTCCAAAGAGAATTATCAAAACGAGTTCAAAGGAATATCCAATAGAAATTCAGTAATCGATAAAGGCTCTGGTTTGGATTCGGGAATATACTTCTATATTATTACACTAAATGACCTAAGGCAAAAGCATCAGGGATATCTCTATATTATTTCCAAACAATAAAGATTCATATTATATTAATCTTTGAATATGGATTATGTCTATACCTTTTCTTTGTAGGGCTTACTCTCGCTTAAATTGAGAATTATTATCAAGGCAAAGAATGGGTTCGTTGCCATAAGGACCAACAAAAAATGAAAAAAATACTTCTTACCTTTGGTTAGGTACATAATTCGCTAGATCGGTATTCTTTTTTTCAATAATCTACTATTGCCTATTTGCAATTTGAATTTTTTGAAATTGGCAGAGTTATTGAGACAATCGATGTTGAACAAGATAGAATAACACAGTAAAATTTGTAATAAAAATGAAACGAAGATCATTTATTAAGAAAAGCGGTATATCCGGTTTGGCATTAACATTGGCGCCGACAATTGCGTTTTCCAAAGCGTTTGAATATTCCGTTCTGGAACTTATGGGCAAGGAAGACATTGAGCTTTTTGGGGAAGGGATAAATCTCCGTAGAGAAGCGCATGACGCTTTTTTAGAAATGAAAAAAGCAGCCTATAGCGATGGTATTGATATAAAAATCGTTTCCAGTTATCGCAATTTTGATAGACAGGAATCTATTTGGGAAAGAAAATACATGCGATTTACCGAAGATGATGGTATGGAACCATTAAAGGCAATCGATAAGATTATTGAGTATTCTACTATTCCAGGCACAAGTAGGCATCATTGGGGAACAGATATCGACATTATTGATGGATATCGCAAGACAAAAGGCGATGTGTTGGTTCCGGGGAAATTTGAAAATGGTGGCCCTTTTGAGGATTTTAAAAATTGGATGGATGCAAATTCAAAAAAATTCGATTTCTATTTGGTGTATACCAATGACCCGAAACGGCGGGGTTTTAAATACGAACCATGGCACTATAGTTATGCCCCTATTTCTATTCCCATGCTTACAGCCTATAGAAGATTGAATATAGTGCAGCTATTAAGAGAAGAGGAATTCTATGGTAGTCAACATTTCACAACAGGTTTTATAAAGAATTATGTACAAAATAATATTTTGGATATAAATACTGAGCTTTTATAAGTCTTTTTGTAAATTGTCGCTACACTGAACACTAGTTACCATGAGAAGAGGAAGTTGGAAAATCAGAATATTCATAGGCATTGCCATTGTGGCTTTTGCCCTTATTCAGCGATGCAATAACCAGGAGGAAAATCCCTATACAGGAAGGGTACAGAACATTAATATGACTTCTGAGCAAGAGATTGCCATTGGTCTACAAAGTGCTCCTGAAATGGCACAACAACATGGAGGTCTCTATCCTGATGAGCGACTGCAATCATTGGTGGATTTTGTTGGCAAAAAACTGGTAGATAATAGCATAGCCAGGGAAACACCATATCAATACGATTTTCACTTATTGGCAGACGACCGGACAATTAATGCTTTTGCATTGCCAGGGGGTCAAATTTTTATTACTTACGCCCTTTTCTCCAAACTTAATGAAGCGCAATTAGCTGGAGTTCTCGGTCATGAGATAGGACATGTAATAGGTAGGCATTCTGCAGAGCGCATCGCGGATAGCAATTTCTGGCAAACTGTTACTATGGGTGCCACTGTTGGTGCGGATGCCGGAGGTATCGTGGGCAGTATTGGTCAAAATACATTGCTAAAAAATGGTCGCGGAGATGAGCTTGAAAGTGATGAACTTGGCGTTTGGTTTATGATAAATTCAGGTTATGAACCCATGGAAATGATCGAAGTGATGAAGATTTTAAAAGCAGCTGCAGGACCAAATCGTGTTCCTGAGTTTCAAAGCTCCCACCCTGATCCTGAGAATAGAATTGAGAAAATCAAGGAAGCCATAGTGAAATACAGTAGATAGTAATAATTACATTTAACATAAAACTTGCTGTTTTAAGTATTTATTTACTATATTTGATGTTCCTCCTAATCTTTTTATCGCCTCAAATTTAACCCTTATAGCTTTGATTTACAGTCATTTAAACAAAACTATATGGGAACACTTTTACATTTTAAGGACATTTACACCGAAGCATTCGAGGATTGCAAACCAAGTTTTGTAGTATTACTCTTAAAAGCGTATTCTATTTTCTGCGTTTTAATGTTATCTATGGCGGTTTATGCATTCATGTATAGAGCGTTTACGGGCTTCGAGTTTTAGATTTCACCTATTCACTCTTTTACTTGAACACTATTTGAAGTGAATATTGTAAATAAAAAACCCATTGCAGTTTCTGCAATGGGTTTTTTTATAAAAGAATCTTTTTCAGCTACCCAATTTGGCATTGATGACCATAAGGGCATCTTTAGCATTGGCCGCTTCTGCATACTTGGTAATGGAGTATCCGCTATCACTTCTTATACTGATATCCGCACCATTTTCAATTAATAATTTCAAGATGTCAGCCTTATTATACCGGGCGGCAAACATAACTGGGGTCATTCCCAAGGACTTCTGATTTACATCCTCCCCTAACGCTATCATTTTTTTTACAATGGCAATATCGCCTTGTACAATGGCTTTGCAAAATGAATTGATTTTTCCCTTTTCAACAAAGGTCGACACTTCTGACCCCGTTGTAATTTGATTCCGATTCTCGGCAACTACGCTTGTAGCAACTAGCATGGCCACTGCTGTTACGAACAACATTGTTTTTCTCATGATGATTGAATTTAGTACTGAATTAGATTCAGTAGTGATTGATGAATAATTTAAGATTATATAAATATAGACGGTAAACACCCAAATTTGTTTCAGCTTTAACTGTTAAATAACTAAATTTTAACAACTGACATTTCTTTTGTATTCTTCACACTACCAATTCTTAATGTTAAAAAAAGCTCTCTCATTAAATAGTAATACTAATCTATACGCAGTATTTTTGCGGTACGAAATAATAGTATAATGAACAAGAAAGTAATCTTAATGATTTTAGATGGCTGGGGTAAATCCCCCGATCCAAAAGTTTCAGCAATTGACAATGCAAAAACCCCCTTTGTCGATTCCTTATACACTAAATTCCCGAATGCAAATTTGCTGACAGATGGTATGAACGTGGGGCTTCCCGAAGGTCAAATGGGCAATAGTGAGGTGGGTCATATGAACCTCGGGGCTGGCCGAATAGTTTATCAGGATTTGGCAAAAATAAATCTAGCGGTACAGGAAAATACGCTCAAAGATGAAGAAGTATTAAAGCAGGCTTTTGAGTATGCCAAAAAGAATACTAAGGACGTTCATTTCTTGGGATTAGTCAGTAATGGAGGGGTTCACAGTCACACATCACACCTCAAAGGCCTGATCAATGCCGGTAAGGATTATGGCTTGACCAATATGTACATACATGCCTTTACAGATGGAAGGGATGTTGACCCTAAAAGTGGAAAAGGCTTTCTTGAGGATCTAACACAATTTTGTTCAGACAAAAACGCAAAGCTGGCTACGGTTGTTGGTAGATACTATGCCATGGATAGGGACAAGCGTTGGGAACGTGTAAAAAAGGCCTATGATGTCATGGTGGATAACGTCGGGAGGAAATCAAGTGATATTTCCTCTGCCATGCAAAATAGTTATGACAATAACGTGACTGATGAATTCATTGAGCCAATTGTCCTGACAAATACGAAGGGAGCCCCTTTGGCTAAAATCAAGGAAGATGATGTCGTTATATTTTTCAATTTCAGAACCGATAGGGGAAGGGAATTGACCCACGTCCTAAGTCAAGAAAATATGCATGAACTGAATATGCATACATTGAATTTGTACTATGTTACAATGACCAATTATGATGATTCATTCAAGAAGGTTCATGTAGTTTATGATAAAGAGAATATCAAGGAAACCTTGGGTGAAGTCCTTGCGAAAAAAAGAAAGAAGCAGATCCGTATTGCTGAGACGGAAAAATATCCACACGTAACATTCTTTTTTAACGGTGGCCGGGAAGTACCTTTTGCTGGGGAACAGCGAATATTGTGTCCTTCACCTAAAGTGGCAACCTACGATTTGAAACCTGAAATGAGCGCCTACGAAATAAGGGATGCCATTATACCAGAATTGGAAAAAGGAGAAGTTGATTTTGTTTGCTTGAATTTTGCCAATCCAGATATGGTTGGGCACACCGGTGATATGAATGCCGCTATCAAAGCCTGTGAAACGGTCGATAGTTGTGCTCAATCTGTCATTAAGGCTGGTTTGGAAAATGGGTATTCTACGATACTTATTGCTGACCATGGCAATTGTGATACAATGATCAATCCAGACGGCACGCCGAATACTGCACATACGACCAATCCAGTTCCTCTTATTCTTATTGACAATGATGTGAAAGAAATCAAAGATGGGGTCTTAGGTGATATTGCACCTACGATTCTCAAACTGATGGGAGTAGATCAGCCAGAATTAATGACCCAGAAGTCTTTAGTTTAAAAACTATCTAGATTGTTTTATCTTTGCAGGCTATGATTAAAATCAAAACTCCTGAAGAGATAGAGTTAATGCGCGAAAGTGCCTTGGTAGTTTCCAAAACGTTAGGGATGCTTGCCTCTGAAATCAAACCAGGGGTGAATGCCCTGTATTTGGACAAATTGGCAGAGGATTTTATAAGGGACGAAGGTGCAGAGCCCGGTTTTTTGGGTATGTATGACTTTCCCAATACCCTCAACATGAGTCCCAATGCTCAGGTGGTGCATGGAATCCCCAACAGCGACCCTTTAAAAGAAGGAGATATTATCTCAGTTGATTGTGGAGCCTTGAAAAATGGTTTTTATGGTGATCATGCATATACTTTCGAAGTCGGTGAAGTAGCGCCGGAAACTAGAAAGCTATTACAGGTCACTAAAGAATCCCTTTATTTGGGAATAAAAGAGTTCAAGGTAGGCAATCGTGTTGGTGATGTTGCCTATGCCATCCAGAGTTATTGTGAGAGTCATGGATATGGGGTAGTTCGTGAGTTGGTGGGCCATGGCCTAGGCACTAAATTACATGAAGGTCCAGAAATGCCAAACTACGGAAGACGTGGTCGGGGCAAGAAATTTATGGAAGGTCTTGTGGTTGCCATTGAACCTATGATCAATATGGGTACTAAAAATATTAAACAGCTAAAAGACGGCTGGACAATTATTACGGCCGATGGCCAGCCCAGTGCGCATTTTGAACATAACGTTGCCATCGTGAATGGAAAACCAGAGTTGTTATCCACTTTTCAATATATTTATGAGGCATTGGGAATTGAAAGTGACGAAGAGGATGAATTTCGACAAATGAAAATTCAATTGTAGCAGTGAATCACAAATTCTTGTTTTCGCAAGAATAACAAAATGAAAAACCTATTTAAATACTTCCTGAATTTATTACCAAGACCCTTACTTATAAAATTAAGTTATTGGATCAGACCAGTAATAACACTTTGGTTTAAAGGAAGTAAATATACCGATCCAATAGATGGCAAACGGTTCAGGACTTTTTTACCCTACGGTTATGAAAGTCCAAGGGAAAATGTACTCTCCCCTTCTACCCTATCATTGGAGCGCCATCGGTTATTGTGGTTATTTCTGAAGAGCGACACCAACTTTTTCACTGCAAACCTAAAAGTACTGCATTTTGCCCCTGAACAAGCTTTTTATAGAAGATTCAAGAACCTGGATAATCTGGATTATACCACAACCGACCTAATTTCACCTTTAGCAGATGTAGAAGCAGACATATGCAACTTGCCTTTCGAGAATAACTCCTATGATGTAATACTCTGTAACCATGTATTGGAACATATCCCCAATGACCAGAAAGCCATGCAAGAACTGTATCGCATACTAAAACCAGGAGGTTGGGGCATATTTCAAATTCCTCAAGATTTAAGCAGACAATATACTTTTGAAGATGATTCAATAACAAATAAGAAAGAACGCGCTAAAATATTTGGTCAATATGACCATGTACGTATATATGGTAGGGATTATTTTGAGAAGCTTAGAAATATAGGTTTTGAAGTAGAAGAGGTGCATTTTGCCTCAATTTTATCTCCGGAAGAAGTTGACAAATACAGATTGGCCAAAGGAGAAATCATTCCTTTAGTGAAAAAAAATTAGTCCAGTATCAATTTTTTGAAACCTTCGGTCATATACTCCTTGGTATGACCAGCATCATCCAAGTAGATGACGTATGCCTCCAAATCGTTTTGATTGGACAATAATTCAATGGTCCTGTCCAATTCCATAGCCATAAAAGCTGTGGCATAGGCATCAGCTACTGCACATGAATTCGCCAAAACGGTTACTCCCAAGGTATTAGCATTCTTGGTGTAACCCGTTTTAGGATCAATGGTGTGCACGTATTTCTTTCCTGTTATCGAGTCTATCCTGAATTTGCGATAATTGCCAGAAGAAGCCAAGGCCTTATCTTCCAATGCTATTAGTATTTTAATCCTTCGACCTTCCTTTACCTGTGGGTCATCTATCCCGACGACCCATTGTTTTTGCTTAGCTCTATTGATTCCCTTACTGACCAATTCCCCTCCAACTTCCAAAAGGTAATCATCGATTCCTTTTTCATCCATCATCTTGGCCAAGCGATCGATTGCGTAACCCTTTGCTATGGCGTTGAAATCGAGATAAATGTTAGGTTGGTCTTTTACAATTGTATTGTTTTTATTTAGATGAACCTTATCCAAACCAACAAATTGCATGATGCTATCAACTCTTGTGCTGTCCATCAAAACTTTTATACCAGGCCCAAAACCCCATGCATTCACTAGTGCCCCTACCGTAGGGTCAAAGTAACCATCAGTTTCTGAATAAATTTCCTTAGAAAGGTCAAAAACCTCTCGAAACATGTGATCAACAGTAATATCAGTGCCTCCTTTGTTAATTTTAGAGATGTCGGAAGTAGGAATATAGGTAGATAAGGATTGATTCATTGCATTAAAAACAGAATCGATTTCATGTTGAAAGTCCAATTCCGTATCAGACAGATAAATGATACTGTAGGACGTACCCAAGGCCCCGCCAACATTTGAATTTTTAATAAGCTGTTTTGGTTCCGTTTTACAGGAGACCAAAAAAACGTACAGCATCAAGTATGCCGCGATATTAAATCTATATTTCAATAAGTCCTTCATAATCGATTATATATGCCTCATTCAAGAATACGGGCAAACTCTGGTCAACCGCATTATACAAGCCTACCCCCGCATAATACATTTTAGCTTCATGCTGTATCGCATGATCTTTCATTTTCAACATAAAAACCTCATCATATTTTCTTGGGTCGGAAGGAAAAACTACATTTCGCACGACTATAAAATGAAGTTGCTTATGCTTTAAGCAAACAAACTGGGGGTTCTTCTTGGGCTTGCTATTCACGCCCATGAACTCATAGCCTTCAGCTTCAAGATCTCGACCAACTATGTTCATGGCCAGATTATGTAATTCTTGTTCAGATAAGGGTTTCATAAATATCAATTAAAAAACCGATATGCTTCATATCGGTTTTTAGATGTTAAATTATTAAAACTAAACAAGTTCAATTCCCACATTCGAATTATCCACCGAAATCATCAAAACGGATATGCTCATCTGGAATTCCAAAGTCCTCTCCCATTTTCTGCACGGCCTTGTTCATTAAAGGGGGGCCACAGAAATACAGTTCAATATCCTCAGGAGATTCATGCTTGCTTAAATAATTATCGATTACACAGTTGTGAATAAATCCTACAAAACCATCTCCAGGCGCATCAATATCAGCTTTAACCTTCCAATTATCCTCTTCCATTGG
>CAZHJO010000078.1:0-9283 GCA_964532755.1 uncultured Maribacter sp.
ATGGCTATGAAGTCTCAATGACCCCTTTGCAAATTCTCACCTTTTACAATGCAATTGCCAATGATGGCGAAATGGTAAAACCTCGCTTAATCAAGGAAGTAAAAGAATGGAACACGACCATACAAAAATTTGAGAAGGAGGTTATTGATCCCTCTATCTGTTCAAAACAAACCGTCGATAAAGTCCAGCAATTAATGGCCAATGTGGTTTCTGAAAAGCACGGCACGGGTCACGGTTTGTATTCCGCTAATTTTTCAATGGCCGGTAAAACGGGAACGGCACAAAAGAACTATGCTTCCAAGGATCCGGATAAATTAAGATATATATCCACGTTCGCAGGTTATTTTCCTGCTGAAAATCCCAAATATTCCTGCATTGTGGTTATCCACGAACCCGATAAGAGCGTTGGGTATTACGGTGCTGATGTTTCAGGTCCTGTTTTTAAGTCGGTGGCACAAAAAGTGTATGCTACCAATCCCTTGATCGATGAGGTCGAAATGTTGGATTCAGAAGATCAAAAATTGGACGATTCCTACCAAAAGTATTATGTCGAGGCCCAAAAGAAATACAATAAGGTTCCCAATGTTAAGGGAATGAGTGGTATGGATGCCGTTTCAATTCTCGAAAATCTAGGGATTGAAGTTGAAGTACGAGGTAATGGCAAGGTTAAAAAACAGTCCATTAGCCAAGGAACAGATATCAATAAGGTCGATAAAATTGTCTTGGAACTTTCATGAAGCTACTAAAAGACATATTGTTCGGGGTTGGCCTTACTGCAGTAAGTGGATCAACCAATGTAATGATAAACACCTTGTGTTTTGATTCCAGAAAAGTTGGCTTGGATGATGTTTTTGTGGCGATAAAAGGCACTTTGACAGATGGTCACAAATATATTGCAAAGGCTATCGATTCTGGTGCTATAAGTATTGTCTGTGAAGAAATGCCTGAACAATTGGTCAATGGTGTTTCTTATGTTGAGGTGGATAATGGTAACAAGGCCTTGGCTATCATGGCGTCAAATTATTATGATAATCCATCAAAGAATTTAAAACTGATTGGCATTACCGGTACCAACGGGAAGACCACTATAAGCACTCTATTGTATCAACTGTTCAAAAGGGCAGGGTTTAGGGTAGGACTGGTATCGACTATTAAGATTATGGTCGGTGATAAGGAATTTGCCACAAGCCATACAACACCCGATGCGTTGACCATAAATAAACACCTCGGTTTAATGAATGAAGAAGGTGTTGAATTTTGTTTTATGGAGGTGAGTTCACATGGTATTCATCAAAAGAGGACAGAAGGTCTGGTCTTCGAAGGGGCCATTTTTACCAATCTAACCCATGACCATCTCGATTATCATAAAACCTTTGCAGAATACCGCGATACGAAGAAATCATTGTTCGATAATTTACCAAAAAAAGCTTTCGCGCTCACCAATGTCGATGATAAGAACGGTTTGGTAATGCTACAGAATACTAAAGCCAGAAAGTATACCTATGCATTGAAGTCTTATGCCGATTATAGGGCACACATCTTGGAAAATCAATTCGATGGCCAGTTATTGAAAATTGAGGATGACGAGCTATGGACCAAACTCATAGGACATTTTAATGCATATAATGTTTTGGCAATTTACGCCACTGCAGATCTCCTAGGTCTGGAAAAATTGGAAACCTTACGCTTGCTCAGTGAATTGGATAATGTAGACGGGAGGTTTCAGTATTATATATCAAAAGAAAAAATTACGGCAATAGTTGATTATGCCCATACGCCGGACGCCTTGAAAAATGTGCTTGAGACAATCAGCACATTGAGGACTGGAAATGAAAACGTCATCACCGTTGTGGGGTGTGGTGGCGACAGAGACAAGTCTAAGCGTCCGGTCATGGGTAATATCGCATCTCAAATGAGTGATAAGACGATTTTCACTTCAGATAATCCTAGATCTGAGTCCCCCACTGTGATTATTGAAGAAATGGAAGCAGGCGTAGAGCCGCAAAATGTAAAGAAAGTATTGTCCGTGGAAAGTCGCAAACAAGCAATTAAAACAGCATGCCAGCTGGCTACCGCAAAGGATATTATCCTAATCGCAGGGAAAGGCCATGAGGCCTATCAGGAAACAAATGGAAAACGTGTAGTTTTTGACGATTTTAAAATAGTGAAGGAACTTTTACAGATCCTTGAAAAATAACAACCATAAGAATAAAAGGAATGCTTTACTATCTTTTTGAATACTTAGAAAAAGAATACCAAGTGCCGGGAGCGAGCCTTTTTGGTTTTATCACTTTTCGTGCGGTAATGGCCATTCTTTTCTCTTTGATCATAGCTACAGTGTATGGTAAAAAAGTAATTCTTTTTCTTCAGCGAAAGCAGATAGGTGAAAGTATCCGTGATTTGGGATTGCAAGGTCAAGAGCAAAAAGCAGGTACACCGACTATGGGAGGATTGATCATTATCATGTCCACCCTGATTCCTGTTCTATTATTTGCGGATATCAAGAATATTTATGTGATTTTATTGATAGTCACGACCCTTTGGATGGGTGTCATTGGGTTTATTGACGACTACATTAAAATATTCAAAAAAGACAAAAAGGGTCTAAAGGGTAGATTTAAGATTTTGGGCCAAGTTGTTTTGGGTCTTATCGTGGGCGCAACTTTATATTATCATCCAGAAGTTACCATGCGCGAACATGATAAGAGCATTATCACTGAACAGTATACGGTTGAACAGGTAAAAGGGGAGGATATTAAGTCTACCATGACCACAGTACCTATATTAAAGAATAATGAATTCGATTATGGTGATCTTATCTTATGGGCCGGTGAAGGTGCAAAGGATTATGTGTGGTTGATCTTCATTCCAATGATCATTTTAATCGTGACGGCAGTATCCAATGGAGCCAATTTGACCGATGGAATTGATGGGCTTGCGGCAGGAACATCAGCCATTATAGTATTTACACTTGGTGTCTTTACGTGGGTATCCGGTAACATTATTTTTTCAGATTATTTAGATATCATGTATATAACCGGTGTAGGTGAACTACTGGTCTTTATTACCGCATTTGTGGGTGCATTGGTAGGGTTTTTATGGTACAACGCATTTCCGGCAACAGTTTTTATGGGAGATACAGGGAGTTTGACCATTGGTGGCGTCATTGCTGTAATAGCAATTATCATACGTAAGGAATTATTGATCCCTGTTTTATGCGGCATATTTTTCGCAGAATCAATCTCGGTGATGTTACAGGTAGGTTATTTCAAGTACACCAGGAAGAGAATGGGCGAAGGAAAACGAATATTCTTAATGGCGCCCTTGCATCATCATTATCAGAAAAGAGGATATCACGAAAGTAAAATAGTCACCCGTTTTTGGATTGTGGGAATCATGTTGGCGATAATAACGATAGTGACTCTTAAAGTACGATAAATGGGGCGATTGGTAATCCTTGGTGGAGGGGAGAGCGGAGTAGGAACGGCCATCTTGGGATTGAAGGAAGGATTCGAAGTATTTGTATCGGATAATGGGAAAATAAAGAAACAATATAAAGACGTTCTTGAACATATTGGAATTAATTGGGAAGAAGAAAAACATTCTAAGAGTGAAATTCTGAATGCCGATCTAATAATGAAAAGTCCTGGCATACCTGATACGGTTCCCCTGATCATGCAAATAAAGGAGAAAGGGATACCCGTTATTTCTGAAATGGAATTCGTATCAAAATATACAGATGCAACGATTATAGGAATAACCGGTAGCAATGGAAAGACCACAACAACAATGCTCACTAACCATATTCTAAAAGAAGGAGGACTGAAAGTGGGTATGGCCGGTAACATTGGTGACAGTTTTGGCAAGATGGTGGCAGAAAATGACCTTGATTTCTATGTACTGGAAATTAGCAGCTTTCAGTTGGACGGCATTGTTGATTTTAAGCCACACATTGGGATTATTACCAACATAACACCAGACCATTTAGATCGCTATGGGTACAATTTTGAAAACTATGTGGCTTCTAAATTCAGAATAGCAGAAAACCAAACAGCCAAGGATTATCTCATCTATGATGCCGATGATAAGGTGATTGTAGCATGGTTGGACCAACACCCGGTTAAATCAATATTAATGCCTTTTTCAATAAATAGCGAATTGAAACAAGGGGCATTTATAAAGAACGATAAAATAATAATCAATACAAATAACGAGACTTTGAACATGACGACAAGTACACTAGCATTAGAAGGTAAGCACAATTTAAAAAATACCATGGCCGCAAGTATAGCGGCGACCTTGATAGGTATTCGAAAGGATACCATACGTGCAAGTATTGCAAATTTTCAAGGTGCAGAACATAGGCTGGAAAAAGTGCTCAAAATACAACATGTTCAATACGTAAACGATTCCAAGGCTACGAACGTAAACGCGACTTATTATGCATTGGACAGTATGAGTACACCTACGGTTTGGATCGTGGGCGGTGTTGACAAGGGCAACGATTATAAGGAATTAATGCCTTTGGTCCGTGAAAAAGTAAAGGCCATCATTTGTTTAGGAAATGATAACTCCAAAATTGTTGATGTCTTTGGCAATGTGGTCGACTTAATGGTCGAAACCTATGCCATGGAAGAGGCAGTTAAGGTAGCATACAAAATTGCGGAGCGTGGTGATACAGTTTTATTGTCACCGGCATGTGCAAGTTTCGACTTGTTCGAGAATTATGAGGACAGAGGTCGTCAATTTAAAGAAGCGATAAAAAATTTATAGAAATGTTGAATTTCTTTAAAAATATTAAAGGGGATAAAGCTATTTGGGCCGTTGTGGCGCTCTTGGCCTTGTTTTCATTCTTACCTGTATATAGTGCTAGTAGCAACTTGGTATATGTGGTGGGTAACGGCACAACAGGGGGACACCTGGTCAAGCATGCCCTTTTACTGTTTTTGGGATTTGGAATCATTTATGGGATACATAAAATTCCAGCGCACTTTTTTAAAGGATTGTCATTAATTGCAATGCCCATTGTTTTGGTTTTATTGATATTCACTTTGGCACAGGGTACGACCATTGAAGGAGCCAATGCCAGTCGATGGATACAAATACCTTTGGTGGGGATTACATTTCAAACTTCCAATCTGGCGGCGGTGGTATTGATGATCTATGTGGCTCGTTATTTGACCAAGATCAAGGACGACGTCATAACATTCAAAGAAAGTATTCTGCCACTTTGGGTCCCGGTTTTTTTGGTGATTATTCTTATTCTACCAGCCAACTTCTCAACGGCAGCCATTATTTTTTCAATGGTATTATTGCTGTGTTTTTTAGGCGGATATCCATTAAAGTATTTAATGGGAATCGTTGGTGCGGGGGTATTGTGCTTGACTATGTTCATTCTAACCGCCAAAGCAGCACCTGATTTATTCCCGAATCGCGTGGATACCTGGATAAGTAGAATACAAAATTTCTCAAATCCTGTGGATACAGAGGCAGACTATCAGATAGAAAGGGCTAAAATAGCCGTTGCTTCTGGGGGAATATTGGGAAAAGGAGCCGGGAAAAGTGTTCAGAAGAACTTTTTGCCCCAAAGCTCTTCAGATTTTATCTATGCCATTATTGTTGAGGAATACGGACTGGTAGGAGGCTTTGTTCTTATGTTTTTCTATCTGTTATTGTTATTCCGCATAGTGGTAGTTGCCAATGGTAGCCAAACAATTTTTGGAAAACTACTGGTTCTTGGTGTCGGTTTGCCCATTGTATTCCAGGCGTTGATAAATATGGCGGTAGCGGTAGAATTATTTCCAGTTACTGGCCAGACTTTACCGTTGATCAGTAGTGGTGGTACCTCAAGTTGGATGACTTGTTTGGCCATCGGAATAATTTTGAGTGCAAGTAGAAAAAGCGATGTTTCGGATAGAAATGATGCTGAAATCGATGATACTAATCCGTTAGAGGTATTGAGTGGGCAATTATAGGTTTATACTATCTGGTGGTGGCACAGGGGGGCATATTTACCCTGCGATTGCCATAGCAAATGAGTTGAGAAAAAGACATTCGGATGCCGAGTTCTTGTTCGTAGGGGCAAAGGACAGAATGGAGATGGAGAAAGTGCCACAGGCGGGATATAAAATTGAAGGATTATGGATTTCTGGGTTACAAAGGAAGCTGTCCCTAAAAAATTTAATGTTTCCAATTAAGTTGATAAGTAGTTTGATCAAAGCGGGTAAAATAGTGACCAAATTCAAACCCCATGCTGTAGTGGGCACGGGAGGCTTTGCCAGCGGACCTTTATTGAAGGTTGCTTCGGGCAGGGGCATTCCATGTGTATTACAGGAACAAAATTCATATGCCGGTATAACGAACAAATTATTGAGAGATAAAGTCGCCAAGATTTGTGTGGCTTATGATGGCATGGAAGCTTTCTTTCCATCGGATAAAATAGTAAAGACAGGTAACCCGGTTAGGAGTGATTTGGTTGAATTAGCAAGTAAAAATACCGAGGCATTGGACTTTTTTGGATTGGATGTGAACAAAACAACGCTACTAGTATTGGGCGGAAGCCTTGGGGCCAGACGTATAAACCAATTGATCGAACAAAAATTGGATTATTTCAATGCACTCGGGATTCAAGTAATATGGCAATGTGGTAAACTCTATTTTGAGGAATACAAAAAATACAACTCAGGTACAATCAAGGTTTTGGATTATTTGAATAGAATGGATCATGCCTATACCGCTAGTGACATTATCATATCGAGAGCAGGTGCCAGTTCGGTTTCCGAACTGTGTATTGTGGGCAAACCAGTACTTTTTATTCCATCACCCAATGTAGCTGAAGACCATCAAACAAAGAATGCAACAGCCTTAGTCCAAGAGCATGCAGCACTAATGGTGAGGGAAAAAGATTTGGACACTGATTTTGAGAAGGTATTTATCGATGTATTCCAATCCAAATCAAAACAGGAGACTTTGGCCACCAATATCAGAAAATTGGCAATGCCAAATGCTACAAAGGATATTGTTGATGAAATAGAAAAATTGCTATTAGAATAAATGAACTTGAAAGAAATACATAACGTTTATTTTATAGGTATCGGAGGCATAGGAATGTCAGCCTTGGCGCGTTATTTTAAGTATATTCAAAAGAATGTGGCAGGTTATGATAGAACCATGACACCATTGACCCAAGAGTTGGCTGCCCTTGACATAGCTATCCATTATGATGATGATGTAAAGGCAATTGAGGATTTATATAAGAATCCTAGAAACACCCTTGTGGTTTATACCCCTGCAGTACCCCAAAGTCATTCTGAATACCAATATTTTTTAACCAATGGTTTTCAAATTAAAAAACGGTCTGAAGTTCTAGGTATAATTACCAAAGACACCTTCTGTTTTGCGGTTGCGGGTACCCATGGTAAAACCACAACCTCGAGTATTTTAGCCCATTTGCTCAATGAAACGGGAACTCCATTCACCGCTTTTTTAGGAGGTATTTCTGAAGATTTTAATAGTAACTTTTTGTTTAAAGGTTCAGATTATTCAGTGGTGGAAGCCGATGAATTTGACCGTTCCTTTTTACGGCTTTTCCCCAATGTGGCATGTGTCACATCTATGGATGCCGATCATTTGGACGTCTACGGCAGTAATGAAGAACTGACAAAGTCGTTCAATGATTTCGCAAACAAGATTAAACCTGGTGGAAAGTTATTTGTGCGCAATGGCTTGCCATTAAAAGGAACAACATATGGCATTGAGGATGATTCGGATTATTGTATCCGAAATCTGAAAATAGAACATGGTACCTACATTTTTGATTTGGGAACTCCCGAAACAACATTAAAGGGGGTTAAGTTCAATAAACCCGGAAGGCATAATTTGCTTAACGGATTGGTCGCTTTTGCAATGGCGATAGAAGCAGGTTCCCCACCCTATCGCCTTGCTCAAGCTCTGGAAACCTTTAAAGGAGGTCAGCGTAGATTTTCATACAAGATCAAAGAAGATGATTTTGTTTTCATTGATGATTATGCGCATCACCCTACAGAGATAAATGCGGTTTACGATGCAGTTTCTGAAATGCATCCCAATAAAAAAGTATTGGTGGTATTTCAACCTCATTTGTATTCCAGGACAAGTGATTTTGCCGAGGAATTTGCAAAAAGTTTGTCCAAGTTCGATAGTATTTTGTTGCTGGATATCTATCCTGCCCGGGAAAAACCGATGTTGGGAATTACCTCATCTTGGCTGCTGGATAAAATTAAAAATCCAAACAAAAAATTAATTGAAAAATCAAATATAATCCAGGAAATAAAGGTGCAAAGCCCTGATGTTTTGGTAACCATGGGTGCAGGCGATATAGGCTTGGAAGTATCAAGAATCAAAAAAGAATTTGAATATGCGAATTAATTGGAACTACATCAAAATGATAGCCCTATTACTCGTAATTACGGGACTTTACGCGTTTTCTAACCATAGAAGCGAAGGAAAAAGCGTTAAAGGGTTGAATATAGAATTCGTTGGGGATCAGAATCTTTACATCACCCAGGGGATGGTTAATAAATTGTTAATACAAAATTATGGTCCCCTAACAAATGTGCCCAAAGAAAAATTAGTTTTGAATACTATAGAGAAGGTCATTGAGGCCAATGAAATGGTGAAAAGTGCCCAAGTATATCTTACTGTGAATGGTGAGCTTACGTCAAAAATCGTACAACGCAGGCCAATCGGACGAATTGAGGGAAATTCTAAGTTTTATCTGGATGATGAAGGAACACGTATGCCTTTATCCATGAGTCATTCTGCCAGAGTTCCGATAATCACTGGGAAGATAACCGGTAAAAGTCTTGAGGACGTTTATGAGATTTTAAAATTCATAAACAAAGATGACTTCTTGCGGAAAAATGTGATTGGTATCCATATTGAAGATGATGCAAAATACCAACTGAAGTTTAGAATGGAACGATTTGTTGTGAATTTGGGCGGTGTTGAGAATCTGGAGGAGAAGTTCAACAACTTCAAGGCATTTTATACGAAGGCAAACAAGGATGAAACCTTGCAGGAATATAATGTGGTAAGCTTAGAGTTTAATAATCAAGTTGTGTGCACCAAAATATAATATAGAAAATGGAACAAGATAAATATTCAGTTGGTTTAGATATCGGAACTACAAAAATCGTTGCCATAATCGGTAAGGAAAACGAATATGGGAAGATTGAAATACTTGGCATAGGTAGATCCAAGAGTTTGGGTGTACATAGAGGAGTTGTCAACAACATTACACAAA
>CAZHJO010000079.1:0-9259 GCA_964532755.1 uncultured Maribacter sp.
TGCATTTATTCGTGGGGCTATGATAAATACCACATCGGTAATGGTAAGCTCCTTTTTTTTGATTTGATCGATGATGGCCTTAAACCCGATTCTTGGATTGGCATTGATGAGTTGCAGACCAAAATATGCAAGCACCCTATTCTCGCCTGTAATAGGAACAATGTCGGCACCGATCGCCGTTGCCACCAAGTCCAAATACGGAATTAAATCGTCAATGGTTTCCCCATTGTCTACCGCTAATGCCTGAATCAGTTTAAATGCTACGCCACATCCGCAAAGGGCATCATACGGATAGGAACAATCGTCACGTTTGGGGTCCAAAATGGCAATGGCTTCAGGCAATTGATCTCCTGGTCTATGATGGTCACAAATAATGAAATCTATGCCTTTCTCTCTGGCATAAGCAACCTTGTCGATGGCCTTTACACCACAATCCAAGGCAATAATCAGCGAAAAACCATTATCCTCGGCAAAATCAATTCCTTTAAATGAAATTCCATACCCTTCGTCATACCTGTCTGGAATATAAGTGGCAACATTGGGGTAATACTTCAACAAATAGGATGATACCAAGGCTACCGAGGTGGTGCCATCCACATCATAATCGCCATAAACCAAAATATTCTCATCATTGGCAATGGCCTTTTCAATTCGGGCAACGGCCAGATCCATGTCCTTCATTAGGAAAGGGTCATGTAAATGGGATAATTCTGGTCGAAAGAATGCCTTGGCTTCGTCGTAGGTTGTTATTCCCCGTTGCATTAATAATTGCGCCACCAAACCGTCAACATTTAGTGCACTGCAAAGCTGCTCTATTTGTACTGGTTCAGGTTTTGGTTTTAGTGTCCAACGCATTGCAATATAAATTCAATTTTATGTGAAAGTTTTAATAATAACGCCAGCTCGAGTGTTCCGAACTAGATTCGGAATGTAACAAGAACAAGTTATTGAAATTTCTTTTTTGCCAAATTTGGTGGCGCAAAAGAACACCAAGCTCAGTGGTCTTCTTTTAAAAGTATAATTATCTTGATGTTTACCATTGTTATGTTCAAAAATACGCTTCTCAAGGCCCGAAGTAATTCCAGTATAATAAGGGCTATCAGAACAATTTATGATATAGACAAAAGATAGTTTCATTAATGTTACTCATTACTACGATACTATTTCGATTAAAATCGAAATCACTCGTACTGACGATTTACTCACTATGATGAAAAATCGTTTTGGTTTCCATTTTGGCAAATTGCCGGAACATTTCCATAACACCACAATATTTCTCTACGGAGAGGTCAACTGCCCGCTGCAATTTTTTTTCATTGAGATTGTTCCCGTGAAAATGATATTCGATGATAACCGAATCATAATACTTTGGGTGCTCATCGGTAAGGTTGGCTATGGTTTCAATCGTGAATTCCTCGACCTCAAGTTTCATTTTTTTCATGAGTGAGGCTACATCCAATCCTGAGCATCCTGCCAATGAAGAAAGCATAAGGGCTTTTGGGCGCATTCCACTGCCATCCCCACCATCTTCCTTAGCTATATCTATCTTAAAATTAAATCCTGAGGGATTATTACTTTCGAACGCCATATTCCCCAACCATTTGGTTGTTATATGATTTGTACTACCCATAATTTTTCGTTACTTGTGAGCGATAAAAATACGATATAAAAACAAAATTATGCCACTAGTACAACCCTTGGACCCGGAACATGATGCGACAACCAAAAAGTTGGCTGAATTCTTTAATGAGACGCTTGGTTTTTGTCCAAATTCTGTGTTGACAATGCAACATAGGCCAGCAATTTCAAAAGCCTTCATTACATTAAATAAGGCCGTTATGGCGAATGAGGGAAGGGTAACTTCGGCCCTTAAACGGATGATAGCCTGGGTAAGCAGTAATGCTACGGGATGCCGATATTGCCAAGCCCATGCCATACGCGCTGCGGAACGTTATGGGGCTGAACAAGAGCAATTAAACAATATTTGGGAATATAGGACCCACCCGGCATTTTCAGAAGCTGAACGTGCTGCACTTGACTTTTCATTGGTCGCCTCCCAAGTTCCCAATGGTGTCGATGCCGAAATCAAGGCACGTTTATACGAACATTGGGATGAAGGTGAAATCGTGGAGATGTTAGGGGTCATTTCACTCTTTGGCTACCTTAACCGTTGGAACGATTCGATGGGGACTTCCATTGAAGAGGGAGCCGTGGAAAGTGGTGATCAATATTTGGGCAAATACGGTTGGGAGAAAGGTAAACATGGGGGTAGAGAATATTAGATTGTTGGTTTATTATATTATTCGACTTTTTTGTAATAATAGGCTACTCTCGTACTATAATCCCTGAAACCCGTTGTTGCAGTGCTGGGACCACTGCTTCTTCAAACCATGGGTTCTTTGTCAGCCAAAACCTATTCCGCGGTGACGGATGGGGTAAGGGCAAAAATTTTGGCAAATAAGATTCGTATGAAGCTACGGTTTCTGTAAGTGTCTTTTTGGCGCTTTTGCCTAGATAATATTTTTGGGCATACATGCCTATTAACAGTACCAATTCTAAATTGGGCATTTTGTTTAATATGGGTTGGTGCCATAGTGGAGCACATTCGGTTCTAGGAGGTAAATCGCCAGACCTCCCCTTTCCCGGATAGCAAAATCCCATAGGGATCAAGGCAATTTTTGATTCTTCATAGAAGACTTCATCGGATATTCCCAACCATTTTCTCAGTTGTTTACCGCTAGGGTCGTCCCAAGGCACTCCCGTTTTATGCACCTTGGTCCCAGGTGCCTGTCCGATAATCACTATTTTGGAATTTGAATGTGCTGCAATAATGGGTCGAGGCCCTAATGGCAAGTAGGCCTTACATACCTCACAACCTCTTATTTCTGAAAGCAGCTCTTGCATTATTTCTTTCCTGAAACAACAATTACAATTTCGCCTTTGGGTGGTTTTTCGGTGTAATGTTGAAGTACTTCCTTGACCGTTCCACGAATTGTTTCCTCATAAAGTTTGGTCAATTCACGCGAAACTGAAATCAACCGATCTTCACCGAAATATTCCGCAAATTGGGTAAGCGTTTTCAATAGTTTATGGGGCGATTCGTAAAATATCATGGTGCGCGTTTCTACGGCCAAAAGCTTCAATCTCGTCCGCCTTCCTTTTTTTATTGGAAGAAATCCCTCAAAAACAAATTTATCATTAGGCAAACCACTATTTACCAAGGCTGGTACAAAAGCCGTAGCCCCTGGGAGGCATTCAACTTCAATACCGTTTTCCAAACATGCCCTTGTCAATAAAAACCCGGGGTCAGAAATAGCAGGGGTGCCTGCATCCGAAATCAAGGCCATATCTTCCAAACCACTTTTTAGCCGTTGTACCAGCTTATCAACCGTTTTATGCTCGTTATGCATATGATGGCTCTGCATGGGGGTGTTGATTTCAAAATGGTGCAGTAATTTTCCACTTGTTCGGGTATCCTCGGCCAAAATAAGTCCAACTTCCTTAAGAACCTTTATGGCCCGTAAGGTTATGTCCTCAAGATTCCCAATTGGGGTAGGCACAATGAAGAGTTTACCCATATCTATATATTAAGACCTTACCTTCTTACCCAAAAAATAAGAGACAAGCAATAATACCAATGCCATCAAAGCACCAAATTGTTCGCCATCACCAATCATTACATGAGCAAAGAATGCCAAAACAAAGTTAAAGAAGAAACCGGCATAGGCCCATTCCTTTAAATTGCTGCCCATATTGCCCAAAATAACGATCAGCCCCACTATTTTTAGGGTTGCAAGTGGATAAATAAGATATGTTGGAAAACCTAAGGCGGTAAAAGCATTTACAATTTCTGTATGATTGAAAAAATACATACCAGCAGAAAATAGAACGAGTAATGCTAATAAAACAGTGACGATCCAGTACGTTATTTTTTGTGTTTTCATTGAGTTTATCATTTAGGAAAAATAAAGGTAGATAAAAAAGACCAATGCAAAATATAAAGGCCCCACTACTAAGTGAGACCTCTGTCTTATTTAAAGTTCTAAAGATTTCTATGAAAACTTACGTTCTATCAAAGTCAATAAACGTTCTTCATATTCTTCTTTCCCTTCCCAATTATTGTAATCGGGTTTAACCATATTCTTGATAAATGCGATTGAACGCTCTTCGGTATCAATGGTATTCAACTGGGATAAAACGCGATTATAATCTTCCGCGCTTTCGTTGAATAGATGTTTTACAAAAGCCAAGCGATTGTTTAAGTCTATTTTCAACTCCTTTTCGGCCAATTTATCGTTTAACGATTTTACCTTTTCTTCTTTATTGGCGGCATTCCCGTTTTGAGGTTCAAAAAGTTCCTTATCGTTCTTTATTAAATTGGGTTTGGCCATGAATTCGGCCAAAACCTCATCGACGGCAGCATCATTGGGCATTTCAGAAACCATGTCCTTAATTGTCTGCATCCCCGGCGTAATGATATCCTCCTCATGGGGATTGCTTTCAGGAACAGATGAATCGACATTTAATACGGAATTGGCCATTTTCTCAAATTTGGCCGCTATCACATTTTTGGAAACATCTATTTCAATGTCGTTCAATTTATCTTCAATGAATTTTAATACGGCCAATTTTTCATATAAATTTTTTGAGGCTTCGTACAAAGCAGTGATTTCATTCAAGTTCCTTGAGGTAATGATGTCGGTGGACATTTTCACCAATTCCTCTTTCAATTTTCTTTTCATCTCTATTGTTTTATCCTTTACGGAAAAGGTGAGTCTTTTTTAATAACTTTATAATTCTTATAAATAAGAACGAAAAAACACCTTATTTTCGTCTAAAATTACAAAATGTTTCTCGAAAATACTGTTAATCATAAGGAACAATTCGGCTGGATAGAAGTTATCTGTGGCTCGATGTTCTCTGGTAAGACCGAGGAATTGATCCGCAGGCTAAAGCGTGCCCAGTTTGCAAAACAAAAAGTTGAAATATTTAAACCCATGGTGGATCAAAGATATCATGAAGAAAAGGTGGTTTCTCATGACGCCAATGAAATACGCTCTACTCCTGTGCCGGCAGCAGCCAATATTCGAATCTTGGCAGATACTTGTGATGTAATAGGAATTGATGAAGCCCAGTTTTTTGACGATGAAATCGTAACTGTCTGTAACGACCTGGCCAATAAAGGTGTACGTGTAATCGTTGCCGGTTTGGATATGGATTTTAAAGGCAACCCTTTTGGCCCAATGCCCGCACTCATGGCCACTGCCGAATATGTAACCAAAGTACATGCCGTATGCACACGAACAGGTAATCTGGCGAACTATAGTTTTAGAAAGGCCAATAATGATGATTTGGTCCTTTTAGGGGAAACCGGGGAATATGAACCTCTGAGCAGGGCTGCGTATTATAAGGCAATGCTCAAAGAAAGGGTCAAAGAAATTGACGTCGAAGTCGAGGAAATACCCAAAGCTAAAAAAGATGCCAATGCCTAGGACTTCGGAAACCGTTTTGGAGATTGATCTGAATGCTCTTGAACACAACTACAATTACCTACGTTCCCGATTAAAACCAAAAACCAAGTTTTTGGGAGTTGTTAAAGCTTACGCCTATGGTTCAAATACCAATAGTATTGTTCAAAAGCTTGACACCCTGGGAGTTGAATATTTCGCAGTCGCCTATGTGAAAGAAGGCGTTGCGCTGCGAAAGGCGGGAATAAAAAAGCCCATATTGGTATTGCATCCACAACCCATAAATTTTCAAGAGTTGATAAGTAATTGCTTAGAGCCAAGTCTCTACTCTCCCAAGATCCTCCGTGATTTTTTGGAAATGGCAAAACGCAATAATCTAAAAAAGTACCCCGTTCACCTAAAATTCAATACAGGTCTAAACCGACTTGGATTTTGGGAAAATGATGTTGACTATATAATAGATCATCTCAATGGAAGAAATGAAGTAATAGTGGCGTCAGTCTTTTCGCATTTGGCCGCTTCTGATGACTTAAATGAGAAACAATTTACGCAACACCAAATCACAATATTTAAAAAAATCGCAAAAGAGGTCGATGAAAAATTAGGATATATTGCGTTTAAACACTTGTTAAATACCTCCGGCATTATAAACTTTCCTGACGCCCAATTTGATATGGTTCGCAGCGGTATTGGCCTATACGGATATGGGAATGATAAAGAAATCGATGCAGAACTAAAACCGGTAGCCACCTTAAAGACAATCATTTCCCAATTACACAAAATAGAACCCCATGAAAGTGTGGGCTATAATAGGGCATATACTTCAGAATCCCATAGAACAACAGCTACCTTGCCAATTGGCCACGCCGATGGTATCGGAAGGCAATACGGAAACGGTAAGGCTTTTGTGAATGTTAAAGGCCAATTGGCACCAATTATAGGCAATGTTTGTATGGATATGATCATGGTCGACGTTACGAATATTGACTGTAAGGAAGGCGACGAGGTAACGATATTTGGGGAAAATCCAACAGCAGAGGAGTTTGCCTCATATGCCAACACAATATCATACGAGCTTATAACCGGGATTTCGCAACGTGTAAAACGTTTGTATAAAGGGATTTAGATTTTTCTTTAACATTTTGTTAGGATTCCTTTTTTTGATTAAATTGCGACAACATAAATATTCACTAACTAAAAACACTTAAACATGTTAAAAGAATTTAAGAATTTTATTATGACCGGCAATGTAATTGATTTTGCCGTAGCGGTAATTATGGCGGGTGCATTAGGGCTCGTTATAAATGGATTTGTAAATGATATTGCCATGCCATTTGTCGGGTATTTTGCTGGAGGAATGGATTTTGCCAATCTATTTCACGCAATGGACGGCAAAGAATACGCAACGCTTGCTGAAGCCAAGGAAGCTGGCGGAGCGGTCATCGCTTATGGAAACTGGATCAATACCATCGTTAACTTATTGATCGTAGGTTTTGTGATGTTCCTTATTGTTAAAGCATATAACAAAACAAAGACCCCTCCTGCGCCAGAAGCACCTGCAGGACCGACTGCAGAGGAATTGCTCGCAGAGATTCGTGATTCTTTAAAGAAATAATTACAAGCTAAGTCCTGAAAAATAAAGTCAGGACGTACCGCTACATTAGGAATTAACCAAACCGGCCTTTATTAAAAAGGCCGGTTTTCTTTTGCGAGATTTTGGACGTTGTAGCATCAACTAATTTGTTATTTTTTTAACATATTGTTATATTTTGTACATTCATTGTGTTTAGTCTTGCCCATTCATCATCCTTGAAGTACATTTGTCCCCTAAATTAATATCAAATGAAAGTTGCAGTTGTAGGAGCCACCGGAATGGTAGGCGAGGTAATGCTAAAAGTTCTGGCCGAGCGTAATTTTCCGATTACCGATTTATTGGTAGTGGCATCAGAAAGGTCTGTAGGTAAAAAATTAAGGTATAAGGGCTCGGAACATGTTGTAATTGGCCTCTCCGATGCCGTTGCAGCTAAACCGGACATTGCCATTTTTTCAGCAGGTGGTGACACTTCCTTGGAGTGGGCGCCAAAATTTGCGGAGGTCGGTTCTACTGTCGTCGACAATTCATCAGCTTGGCGAATGGATCCAACTAAAAAATTGGTGGTTCCCGAAATTAATGCCAATGAATTGACCACAGAGGATAAGATTATCGCAAACCCCAATTGTTCTACCATTCAATTGGTGATGGCGTTGGCCCCCTTGCACGAAAAATATAAAATGAAACGTGTGGTTGTTTCAACCTACCAGTCTGTTTCTGGAACGGGCGTAAAAGCAGTACAGCAACTGGAAAACGAAATTGCCGGGGTTAAAGGTGAAATGGCCTATCCTTATCCCATAGGCCGCAATGCACTACCCCATTGTGACGTTTTCTTGGAAAATGGCTACACAAAGGAGGAAATGAAATTAGCTCGAGAGCCACAAAAAATATTTGACGATAGAACTTTTTCAGTATCTGCAACAGCCGTACGAATACCAACGGCAGGCGGACATTCAGAATCAGTGAATGTTGAATTCGTCAATGATTTTGAATTGAATGAGGTACGTCAATTACTGAATGAAACCCCAGGGGTAACTGTTCAGGATAATCCCGACACCAATACCTATCCTATGCCAATATATGCCCATGATAAAGATGAGGTTTTCGTCGGCCGAATTCGTAGGGATGAAACCCAACGCAACACGCTAAACATGTGGATTGTTGCTGATAATCTAAGAAAAGGAGCAGCTACAAATGCCGTGCAAATAGCCGAATATTTGGTTGAAAATAGGCTGGTTTAAATCCAATTGACAATACGTCGTCTTAATTTAGAACCTTTGGAGCTTGTTTAGCTCCAAAGGTTTTTTTGTAGTATTTTTAAAGCTTCTTAAGCAAGAAATCCATGAAAAAATGTTTGTTATTCCCAGTTGTCGCTTTTCTCATTATTAATTGCAATACTACATCCAAAAAAGAACCATTTACTGTGAACTACCCATTAACCGCAAAAGCCGATTCAGTTTATACGTATTTCGGAACCGAAGTCCTAGATCCCTACAGCTGGTTAGAAGACGACCGAAGCCCGGAAACAGAAGCTTGGGTCAAGGAACAAAATAGTGTAACCTTTGGGTATTTGGACAAGATTCCGCTTAGGGCAGGATTGAAAAATCGCCTGGAAAAACTATGGAATTATGAAAAAATTGGTTCCCCGTTCAATGAAGGAAATTATACGTATTTCTATAAAAACGACGGACTACAGAACCAATATGTGGTTTATCGACAAAAAGGGGAAGAAGAACCAGAAGTCTTCTTGGACCCCAATACCTTCTCAAAAGATGGCACAACTTCTTTATCAGGACTTAGTTTTACCAAAGACGGTTCAATGGCGGCATATCTTATTTCTGAAGCGGGCAGTGACTGGCGCAAGGCGATTGTTTTGAATCCCGAGACTAGGGAGATCGTTGAGGACACTTTAGTCGAAATTAAGTTTAGCGGGGTTTCTTGGAAAGGCAATGAAGGTTTCTACTATTCAAGCTATGATAAGCCCAAAGGAAGTGAACTTTCTGCTATGACCGATCAACATAAAGTGTATTATCACAAATTGGGCGCTCCTCAAAAAGATGATGTTGTGGTCTTTGGGGCCACGAAAGAAGAAAAACATAGATATGTTTCTGGACGGGTAACCGAGGATAGTCGATATTTAATTATATCTGCTTCTGTTTCTACTTCGGGAAACAAACTTTATATTAAAGATTTAACCAAG